>JALOTU010000392.1 GCA_025457725.1 Verrucomicrobiota bacterium | reverse complement strand
CGGGCGTACTCCTCCAGCGCTTCCTCAAATTGTGTTCGCCGGAATTCCGGCCAGAGGATCGGGGTGACCACGAACTCCGTGTAGGAAATCTGCCAGAGCAGGAAGTTGCTCACCCGCATCTCGCCACTGGTCCTGATCAACAAATCCGGGTCCGGCCACAGGTGGGTGTGGAGATGCTCCGATATGGTCTGTTCGGTGATTTGCTCCGGAGCCAAACTGCCGGCCCTGACCTTGGTGGCGATCCGTTGCACGGCATCCACGATCTCGCTTCGACCGCTGTAGCTGAGGGCAAGGATCAGGGTCAGTCCGGTGTTCCCGGAGAGGGTTTCCCGTGATTTTTGAAGCTGCTTCTGCACGGTGTGCGGCAGCCGATCGATTTGGCCAATTGCCTCCAGGCGCACATTGTTTCTGTTCAGATCCGGGGTTTCGCTCTTCAGGTAGTGAACCAGGTAGCGCATCAGCGTGTTGACCTCGCTCCTCGGCCGGTTCCAGTTCTCCGTCGAGAACGCGTAGAGAGTCAGGTACCGAATGCCCAGCGATCCCGCGGCACGAATGATGATCTTGGCGGATTCCGCTCCCGCCCGATGACCTTCCACCCGGGGCAAATGCCGGTGACGGGCCCATCGCCCGTTGCCATCCATGATAATGGCCACATGCCGGGGCAGGCTGCTCCCGGAATCAGCGCCTGATTGGCCTGCGGCCTCGCTCATGACGCGGAAAACCTAGACGAAGATGGTTTGGCATCGTGCCGGTCCCACGGAGGCGATGGCCAGCCTGGCGCCGGTAAGATCGGAGATGGCCCTCAGATACTGGCGCGTCTTCGCGGGCAGGTCCTTCCAGCGCCTCACGTTGTCGAGGGGTTTTCGCCAGCCTTCGAACTCGGCGTAGATGGGCTTGACCCGGTTGAGAACCTCATGGTCCGAGGGCATGTGGTCGTATCGCTTCTTTCCATCGCGGTAACCGATGCAAACCTTGATGTTCTCAACAGTGTCGAGGCCGTCCGCGTTGGTGATCGCCAAATCATCGATGCCGTTTACCATCGCCGCGTGCCGCGTGGCGACGGCGTCAAACCAGCCGCAGCGGCGGGCCCGGCCGGTCGTCGCCCCGAATTCCCTCCCCATGCCATGAAGCAGGTCAGAGATCTCGTCGTTCTCGGTGGGCATGGGTCCTTCGCCCACCCGGGTGGTATAGGCCTTCATGACCCCGATCACCCGGTCCATGCGGTGGGGCGGCACGCCCGAACCCGTGCAGGCGCCTCCGGCGGAGGTGTTTGACGAGGTCACGAAGGGGTAGGTGCCGTGATCAATATCCAGGAAGGTGCCCTGCGCACCCTCAAACAGCATGGACTCACCCCGTCGCATGCACTCGTGCAGCAGAACCACCGTGTTGGTCACGTAGGGTTTCAGGAAGCGGGCAGCCTTCGCGTAGTCCGCGTGCACGCGCTTGAAGGAGAGAGGCTTCGCGCCCAGGGCGCGCAACACCTCGTTGTTTTCCTTGAGTCGCAGCTCCAGTTTTTCTTGAAACCGTTTGAGGTTGATGAGATCCACCATCCGGATGCCGACGCGCGCCGCCTTGTCCCCGTAGCAGGGGCCGATGCCGCGTTTGGTGGTGCCAATCTTGTTCTGCCCTTTGAGCACTTCCCGCTGCGCGTCGAGCTCGCGGTGATAGGGAAGCACCACATGCGCGGTTTCACTCACAAACAACCGTCCCTTCGGGTTGACCCCGAGCTTTTGCAGCCCCTTGATTTCGTTCACCAAACCGATCGGGTCCACCACCACTCCATTGGCGATGACGTTTTTCCTGCCTTTGCGGAGGATGCCCGAGGGGATCAGGTGCAGCACGTATTTCTTGGGGCCGTCATAAACGGTGTGGCCGGCATTGTTGCCGCCCTGGGTGCGCACGACCACATCGGCCTCCTCCGTCAGGACATCGATGATCTTGCCTTTTCCTTCATCGCCCCATTGGGCGCCGACGAGAATTGTGTTTGCCATATTCGAGTTCATCACCGGATCCCGACGGTGGGTCGATGGATCCGCACCTGCATCAGCAACAAAAATCCCCGAATGAAACATTCGGGGCAAAGCTCAAGGTCTTTGCCACGGGAACGTATGAAGCCCCGCGAGCTGCTGTCAATGACGGAGTCGTCCGTGACCACGGCGCGGTGCGGCCTCGCTTGTCGCTCGCGGCGGCCGGGCGGCCTGTGTTTAGGGTGGAGTCGACTGGCAAGGAGTTGCCCGGCGGGTGGGGCGGGTGACACCCATCTTTACACTGTCTTAACACAAAACATTTTGAACTCCACCGGACAAAGGTGTTTATTCTGTTTTGTGATGAGCATGTCTGAAGGCAAGCTGCTGTCAGGACTCTCTCTGCTAATCGTCGAGGACGAACCGCTGCTGCGTCGGCGGTTGACCCGGCATCTCGAGGAACTGGGTGCGGACGTGACCGGGGCGGAGGACGTGGTGGCGGCGCGAGCGGTCATTTCCGACCAGGATTTCGACTTTGCGCTTTTGGATGTCAATCTCCCGGATGGTTCCGGCATGGACTTGTTGCGGGAGGGCGTGTTCGGCAAGGAGACCGGGGTGGTGATCATGACGGCCGAGGGGGGCATCACCAGCGCAGTGGAGGCGATGAAGCTGGGGGCGTTGGATTACCTGGCCAAGCCATTTGATCCGGGGGTGCTGCCGCTCGTGATGCGGCGGGCCCGTCGGGAGCGTCAGTCGGTCCGTGCCGAGCAACACCGGAAAGCCGCCAGTGAGGATTCGTCGTTCTTCTTCGGTGGTTCCCTGGCAGCCACCCGGCATCAGCTGGAGAAGATCCTGGCTGCCGATCGGCGGATGCTGACGCAGCTGCCTCCTGTGTTGATCACCGGGGAAACCGGCACCGGCAAGTCCACGATGGCGCGCTGGCTGCATGAGCACGGCCCGCGAGCCGGGGGCGCGTTCGTGGAAGTCAACTGCCCGGCGCTGCCGGAAACACTGGCGGAATCGGAACTGTTTGGTCACGAGCGCGGCGCGTTCACGGATGCCCGCAATGCGCGGCAGGGGTTGTTTGAAGCGGCTCATGGCGGGACGCTTTTTCTGGATGAGCTGCCAAGCCTTTCCTCCCAATTGCAGGCCAAGATCCTCATGGCTCTGGAGGATCGGCGCATTCGCCGGCTGGGCGGCAACCGGTCCATCGATGTGGATGTGCGGATTGTGGCGGCGACCAACACGAACCTGCGCGCGGC
>JALOTU010000391.1 GCA_025457725.1 Verrucomicrobiota bacterium | reverse complement strand
GTCTCCCACGTCGCGCAGCAGCGCCATCTGATAGGCGGCCAGCTTGTCCGCAGCCGCCGGGCGCTGGGAACCGCCTCCCTCCAGCGCCTGCTTGCGGAAGTCAGAGATGGTGTCGCGCAGGGAACTGATCTGGTTGGAAAGGGTCACCTGGTCCGGGGGCACCTCCTTCAAGGCCAGCCCCAGATAGCCGTGCAACGCAAACAAGGTCCGGGTCAATGCGGGCACGTCCACCGCGTTCGTGTCCGGCGCCGCAAAACGCAGGTTTTGCAGCTCGTCCTTGATCTCGCGGATGAGCTTGAGCTTCTCCTGGGGATCCTCCACCAGGTACTGCGACATGGACTCGACGCTGGAGACGGTGGGCAGGGCCTTCAGCTCCTCTTCCAGCCGCAGGGCCTCCTCGGGCGTGTCGGCCAGGACCGCGCCGAACAACACCGACTTGTCCGTCGAGTGGATCAGCTTCTTTTCGAAGACCACGGCGGCCAGTCCGTGGCTCTGCATGTTCAGCAGATTGTAATCAAACGCCACCTTGCGGGATTGAAAGGCGGCCCAAAGACTGACGGCCACGACCAGCACCGTCACCAGGACCGGCCGCCGCAGCCAGAGGTTTTCCAGCCGCGCGCGGTGGTCCGGTTTCAATGACAGTTCATGGTCCAGGATGTTCTGCCGTCCCCGCAGGAGCAGCACCGGCAGGAGGGTCAGCATCGGGGCCAGGCAGACGATCAGTCCGCCCCCGCAGATGATGCCCATCTCCTGGATGCCCTTGAAATCGGTGAAGATCATCGCCAGGAAGGCCAACGCCGTCGTCAAGGCGCCGCTGAAAATGCCCCGGCCCGCATGGATCATCGATCGGCGGAGCGAGATTTCCTCGCTTTCGCCGTGCCGCAGCTCCTCCTCGTAACGCGTGATGAGATGCACGCCGAAGTCAATGGCCAGCCCCATGAGAATGGGGACGAACGTGACGGTGAGCACGTTCAGGTGTCCGATGGCCAGCGTGGTGAACGCCAGCGTGTAGGCCAGCCCCACCAGCAGGCAGAGGGTGGCCTTGAGGGGCCGGCCGGTTTCCTGGTAGCCATAGACAAAGATGAGGGCGCAGAGCACCAGCGTGATGAGGCTCGCCCGGGTGGAATCCTTCCGGGATTGATCCATCTCATCCATTTCCAGCACCGGTTCACCGGTCAGGCCGACGTTCAACCCCGTGACTTCCCGCCGGGTTTCCTCCAGGAGCGCCCGGACCCGCTTCACCGCCTGCGCCTTGACCGACGGGCTGGCCGGGTTCGAGATGATCAGGTAGACGGACCCGTTGGCGAAGGAGATGTAACTGCTCTTTTGCGCCTCCTCCCCGGCGCTGAAGAGCGCCTCCATTCCGGGGGAGGGAGGTGCGCCGGGGCGCTGCAGGGCCTCGGTCGCCTGGCGGATGATCCTTTCCAGGGCGGGGAGGGCGCCCACCAGCGCATCGTTCGAGGCACTCTCCTCCCGGCTGGCGGTGCGGATCTGCGTGTTCACCAGCTCAAAGAGCGAGATCAAATTGGTGGATCGACGGAACTGGTCCAGGAAGGGCCGAAAATCCTTCAACGCCTTGAGCAGCATTTCCAGATCGTCCTTCGGCACAAACAGGAGGGCCTTGGAACCGAGCATCACGAAATCGCCCTTCCAGAACACGTTCTGCACCAGGTTGGTCTCCGCCTCCAGCTTGGCCCCCAGACGCTCCACGAACTGGCGGTTCTTCTCGGCGTTCTCGCTCTCCACCACCACCACCAGGTCGTCCTGATTGGGAAACTCCTTCAGCAGCCGCAGGAAGTTCTGATGATAATGCTTGTCCCCCCCCACCAGGTCGTTGCGGTTCATGTCGAACCGCAGACCAAACACGGTGATCAGGACGCTGGCGGCGAAGAGAGCACAGTGCGCCCAGAACACCCACTTCCGATGGGAGCACACGAGGTCCGCAAGCCGGCCCAACAGCCGGTCAAACCATGAACTGGAAGCCCCGCCCTTCATGGATCCGCAGGGAGCTGAAGGCGGGGAAAGTGGATGATGGTCCCAGTGCTTCGGCGAGCCATGATCGTGGTCAACTCCTTCAGCCGGGCTGCACAGCGGGCGGCACCCCCCCGGTGCCGTTGACAGCGCTTCTCGCTTCGGCCACGGAACCGGCGGGTTCGACAAACACCGCTGTTCCGTAGCACAGCACCTCGGTGATGGCCGGGCCGATCTCCGTGGCGTCGTAGCGCACCCCGATGACGGCGTTGGCGCCCAGCTCCCCGGCATGCGTCAGCATCAGCTGGAAGGCATCGGACCGCGCGCGTTCGCACAGCGTGGTGTAGACGGTGATGTTGCCTCCGACAATGGTCTGCAGGCTCGCCCCGATGTTCCCGATGAACGAACGCGACCGGACGATGATCCCCCGGACCACGCCCAGGTTTTTCCGCACCCGGTACCCGGGAAGGTCAAAGGCCGTGGTGGTCAGCGGATGTGTGCTGCTCATGATCGGGCGCTATTCAACACTAGCCGTGCCGGACGACAAAGCGGAATCTGACGGTTCCGGAGCGGCCGCCCGCCCGCGCTCCGCCTCGCCGATGCGTGACCAGGTGCGCCCACCGCAAACTCCGGTCGTCCTGCGGGCTTGCCCTGCCTTCCGGTTTGGGCGTAATACTCGTGTGCCGTTCAACCCCGATACAACACGATCATGTATAAAATCATTGGAGGCGATGGAAACGAATACGGGCCGGTGGATCTGAAGCAGATCCAGCAATGGATCCAGGACGGACGCGCCGGCGCGCAAACCAAGGTGCAACTGGAGGGTTCAACCGATTGGAAAGCGCTCGGCGAAATTCCTGAGCTGGCGGCGATGCTCGGATCGGGAGCTTCGGACAGCGCGCCGCCCACCTTCACCCCGGCGCCGGCTTCAGGTTCGGGCGAGGCGCTCCAGATGGTCCAGGGTCCGGCCATCGGCCTGATCGTCACCGCCGCGCTTGGCTTCGTGGCGGGCGCCCTGGGCATCATCATGAATCTGGCCGGGGTCACGATGGGCGCCATGGGCGGCCAGCAGCAATCCCAGGAGGTTCCCGCCTGGGTGAACATGATGTCCGGCGGACTTGGCATCGTGTCCTCGCTCCTCGGCATTGTCATGAGCGTCGTGATCCTGATGGGCGCGCTCAAGATGAAGCGGCTGGAGAACTACACCTTCGCGATCATCGCCACCGTGGTCGCCATGGTGCCCTGCATTTCGCCCTG
>JALOTU010000034.1 GCA_025457725.1 Verrucomicrobiota bacterium | reverse complement strand
CTACACGCCAGGTTTTTCGTGCGGGTAATCAGCCGGGCATCCAAGCGCAAGGAAACCGAACTCGCGCGGCTCGTGCCGATCGAGCAGATCAAAGCCTCCGGCTACCATCTCGACATCCAGAATCCGAACGTCATTGATCCCGGCCACGCCGACCCAGACAAACTGCTGCTGGAACATCACCCTGATGAAGAGAGGGGTGTGATTCGGTCGAGGTGTTGATCCATTCGTGAGGTTCCGATCAGGCCTCGAAGGCTCATTCGCTTCCGGTGCCGCGGTCCGTTCCCACGGGTTGGATCAGACGCCGCGGATTCAGCAGCTGATCCAGCTCGGATTCGGTGAAATCCAACAGCTCTACAGCCACCTCGCGTATGGTTCGTCCGCTGGCCTGAGCCACCTTGGCGATCTCTGCCGCGCGATCATAGCCGATTTCAGGAACCAGCGCGGTGCCCAGCGCCAGACTCCGCTCGACATTCCTCCCGCATTGCTCCGTGTCGGCCTCCAAGCCATCGACACAACGGCTCGCGAAGACCCGGCTGGCGTTGGTCAGAAGTTCAATGGACTGAAGCAGATTGTAGGCAATCACCGGCAACATTGCATTCAACTCAAAGTTCCCCGTCGCGCCGCTGAAGGTGATGACTGTGTCGTTTCCCATCACCTGGGCTCCAACCTGGATCATCATCTCGCACATGACGGGGTTCACCTTGCCGGGCATTAGGGAGGACCCTGGCTGGATGGGTGGGAGCCTGAGCTCACCCAAACCGCACCGCGGCCCGGAACCAAGATGACGGATATCGTTGGCGATTCTGATGAGACTGACCGCCACGGTCTTTAATGCGCCACCCGTTTCCACACACGCATCGCGCGCGCCTTGGGCTTCAAAATGATCCGGGGCTTCGCGCAGAGGCAACCGGGTTTCTGCGGCCAACCGGGCAATCGTCCGACGCGCAAAGTCCGGGTGCGCATTGATGCCGGTCCCCACTGCAGTGCCCCCCAGGGGAAGCTCGGCCAGATGGGGTTGAACATGCTTCAATCGGGCAATGCCGTGCGCTATCTGGCTGGCATATCCGCTGAATTCCTGACCCAGCGAAATCGGTGTGGCGTCTTGCAGATGCGTCCGACCAATCTTAAGGAGACCGCCATACGCTTCGGACTTCTCCGCCAATCCGGCCTGCAGCGCTTTCAGCGCGGGAATCAGCGCGGAGTCAATCTGCGCCAGCGCCGCGAGATGAATGGCCGTTGGAATCACATCATTGCTGCTTTGGCTGCGGTTGATGTGGTCGTTGGGATGCACTGACTTGTCGCCGGGCACACCCCCCATCAACTCGGCAGCACGGTTGGCGATCACCTCGTTGGCATTCATATTCGTCGAAGTGCCCGATCCCGTCTGGAAAATGTCCACCAGGAACTGGTCGTCGAGCTTGCCGTCGACTACTTCCTGCGCCGCATTCTGAATGGCGGTGGCGAGTTGCGAATCCAGCAATCCAAGTCCGGCGTTGGTGATCGCCGCGTGCTTCTTGATCAGGCCCAGGGCATGGATGAAGGCGCGGGAAAAGCGCAGTCCGCTGACAGGAAAGTTGTCAATCGCTCGGGCCGTTTGTGCGCCATAATAGGCGTCCGCGGGAACGCGCATCCCGCCCATGGAATCGGTTTCAATGCGAAAGTGTGTGTTCATAAGGACTCTCCACTTGAAATGTCGCACACCCATCCACTTTTGGAACCCCCGGGGAGCGCCCGAGCCGATACTGTAGCGCGGAGCAAGGCAGCAGCTCTGGCCTGGGAAAACGCATTCCGGCACGGCAGGCGCATGAGCCCCCGGGTCTCGGCCGGGCCTTTATGAATGGATCGACCGGTCATCCACTGCGAGCGCGGCTTCCCGGATCGACTCGGCCAGCGTGGGATGTGCGTGGCAGGTTCGGGCAAGATCCTCCGCACTGGCGCCGAAGTTCATGGCCGCGACCGCCTCGGCAATGAGGTCGCCCGCGCGAGCGCCAATGACATGGACCCCGAGGATTCGATCCGTCCTTGCCTCAGCCAGGACCTTGACTTTGCCCTCCGTCGCACCCATCGCCAAAGCGCGTCCGTTGGCCCGAAGGGGAAACACGCCTTTGCGATATTCTGTCTTGGCTTCCCTCAGGTCTTCTTCCGTCCGGCCCACCGATGCGATTTCCGGATGGGTATAGACCACGCTTGGGATGGTGCTGTAATTCACATAACCATGACCGTTGACCAGTTGCTCGGCAAACGCCATGCCTTCCTCCTCCGCCTTGTGGGCCAGCATCGCGCCACCGATCACGTCTCCGATGGCATGGACGCCCTTGGCCGACGTGGCAAAACCTTCCCGCACCGGAATGTATCCCTTCTTGTCGAGTTC
The DNA here is from genome assembly GCA_025457725.1 of Verrucomicrobiota bacterium. GTDB lineage: Bacteria > Verrucomicrobiota > Verrucomicrobiia > Limisphaerales > DSYF01 > JALOTU01. The sequence goes on along the minus strand of JALOTU010000034.1, from coordinate 8,627 downwards.
AATGCCGACCTTCTCAAGTCCAAGATCTTTCGTGCGCGGCACCCGTCCAACGGCCACCAGCACCCGGTCACAAGTCAGCCTTTTCTGTCCCTCAATTTCGACAACACACTGTCTGGCTTTGCGCCCCGCGGATTTGACGTTGGCTTTGAGCCGAAGTTTGATGCCCTGCTTTTCGAACAGCTTTTTCGCCTCTGCGGCGATCTCCGCATCCATCCCCGGCAGGATACGGTCGAGATATTCCAGCACCGTCACCCTGGCGCCCAGCCGGTTCCAAACCGAGCCGAGCTCCAGCCCGATATAGCCGGCGCCGATCACCACGAGATGCCTGGGCACAGTTGCATATGAGAGCGCGTCCGTGCTCGTGCCGACATGCCCGCCGTCCAATTCCACGCCGGGCAACGGCGCTGGGGTGCTGCCCGTCGCGATCAGGATGACGCCGGCCTGCAGCTCCGTCATTCCGTCCTTGGCCTTTACGCCGATCCTCCCGTTGCCAAGCAAGCGGCCCTGGCCGGCATAACGCGTGATCTTGTTCTTCCGAAACAATCCCTCGATGCCGCGCGTGAGATCTTCAACGATCCTCTTCTTGCGCTTGAGCATCGCGGTCAAATCCAGTTTCACCCCGGCCATCTTCACTCCATGCGCGGCGAATTCATTCCTGGCGGCCCAGTAACGTTCGCTGGACTCCAGCAATGCCTTGCTGGGGATGCACCCGATGCGCAGGCACGTGCCACCAAGCGCGGACTCCCTTTCCACCACAGCCACGTCCAGGCCGAGCTGGGCCGCGCGAATGGCGGCCACATACCCTCCCGGGCCGGCACCGATTACAACAAGGTCATGCTTTGTGGTGCTCATGGATTAAACCTCCAGCATCAAGCGCGCGGGGTCTTCGATGATGTCCTTCACGCGACGCAGAAACGTCACCGCCTCCCGCCCGTCCACGATCCGATGATCGTAACTCAGCGCCACGTACATCATGGGCCGGATGACAACCTCGCCCGCCAGGGCAACCGGCCGCTCCTGGATCGCGTGCAGCCCCAGGATGCCGCTTTGGGGCGGGTTGATGATCGGCGTGGAGAGCAGCGAACCATACACACCGCCATTGCTGATGGTGAAGGTGCCGCCCTCGAGTTCATCGGGTTTGAGCTTGTTGTCCTTCGCGCGCGCAGCCAGATCGGCAACGGTTTTCTCGATCCCGGCAAAGCTCAACCGCTCGGCGTTGCGCAAGGGCGGGACCACCAACCCCTTGCCCGCACCAATCGCCACCCCGATGTCAAAATAGCGGTGGTAGAGGATGTCATCGCCGCGGATCTCCGCGTTGAGCTGCGGCACTTCCTTCAGCGCTTCGATCACCGACTTCACGAAAAAGGACACGAATCCGAGCTTCACCCCGTACTTCGCCTGAAAGTCCTCCTGGTACTGTTTGCGCAATGCCATGACCTCCGTCATGTCGATTTCGTTGAAGGTGGTGAGGATGGCCATCGTGTGCTGCGCGGCTACAAGACGTTTCGCCACCGTGCGCCGTAAGGGTGTCATGGGTTTGATCTCCTCTTCACGGTCACCAGCAGGACTGGCGGGTGTGGAGAGATCCTTGGTGACATCCCCGGGGGATTCCGGCGGCCGGGCTTCCTTGACATGAGCGAGGACATCCTCCTTGAGCAGTCGTCCGCCCGGACCGCTGGCCTTCACCTCGTCCGCAGCCAGCCCGTGTTCCTCCAGCAGGCGTTGGGCGGCGGGCATGCTGCGGGGTTCCGCTTGGCCTGACGATTTGGCCCTGCCGTCCTCCTCCCCGGGTTTTTCCTGCTTTGCGCCATGCTGCTTCTTCGCCTTTTTGCTCGTGGCACTTTCAGGTACGGATTCATCCTCGGCTTCATCGGACGTGGATTCTTTTGACCGGTCCTTCTTCTTTGCATCCGACTCGATTTGTCCGATCACATCGCCGACTTTGGCTGTGGCGCCGTCCTTTTTCAGGATTTTTGCCAGGGTTCCAGCGGCGGGTGCGGGAATCTCAACCGTCGCCTTCTCGCTCTCGACCCGCACGATATCCTGATCCTTCTCAATGGAGTCGCCTTGCTTCACCAGCCATTCGGCAATCTGGACCTCGGTGATGGATTCGCCCAGCTCGGGCACTTTTATTTCATCGGGCATGGTTGCGCTTCCCTCCTTTCAGTCGCTTTGGTTTCGCCTGGGTGGCCTTGCCGAACGCCCCGGCAAGGATCCGTTGTTGTTCGAGTTTGTGCGCGGTGGCGGATCCGCTTGCGGGACTGGCGGATTCCGGCCGGGCCACCACGGAAAAGGGATGTTTGCCGGACAGTGTTTCCCCCAGGCGCAGGCGGAGGAAGGCCCAAGCGCCCATGTTCACCGGTTCCTCCTGCACCCAGACCACCGGCGCGCCCTCGGGCAGGGGCTTGAGCAATTCCGGCAGCAACCCGGATTGAAACGGATAAAACTGTTCAATCCGGTGAATCGCCACATCGTGTCGTTTCTGAGCTTCCCGATGCTCAACCAGTTCGTAGTACAGTTTTCCGCTGCACAACAACGCCCTGGCCGGCTTGCGTGGGGGATCGGGATCGGCAATGACCCGTTGGAAGTGGCCCCGGGCCAGCTCTCCGATCGGCGAGCGCGCTTCGCGCAAACGCAGCATGCTTTTGGGAGTGAGCACCACCAGGGGCTTGCGCCACTGGCGCAGGGCCTGGCGCCGGAGCAGGTGGAAGAACTGCGCCGGCGTCGAGGGCTGGGTGACCTGCAGGTTGTGTTCGGCGCACAACACCAGAAAGCGCTCCAGCCTGGCGCTGGAGTGTTCCGGCCCCATGCCCTCAAATCCGTGCGGCAGCAAGAGCACAATGCCGGACAAACGCCGCCACTTGTCCTCAGCGCTGGCGATGAACTGATCGATGATCACCTGGGCGGCATTCATAAAGTCACCGAACTGCGCCTCCCAGAGGACGAGGGCGTCGGGCGAGTCCAGACTAAACCCGTATTCAAAGCCCAGCACGCCGGCTTCCGAAAGCGGACTGTTGTGAATCTCAACCGGGGCTTGATCGCGATCAAGATGTTGCAAGGGGGCGTGAATTCCTCCGCCCTCGTAATCATGAAGCACGGCATGCCGGTGGCTGAAGGTGCCGCGCTGCGAGTCCTGGCCGGAAAGCCGGATGCGCACCCCATCGGTGGCCAATGTCGCGCAGGCCAACGTTTCGGCGGCCGCCCAATCCAGCGGCTCCTCGCCCGCAGCCATCGCCTTCCAACTTTTACGCCCCTTCTCCAACTTGGGATGAGGCGTGAAATCCACCGGCAGTTCGGTCAACTGCAGCAGCAGCTTTTTGAGACGGGATGGCTTCACCGCTGTGGCCACTTCCTTGACCGTGCTTTCGTCGCCGCCGTGAAAGCGACTGCGCGACCAGATACCGCGGAGCTTTTCGCCCGGCGGCTGATAGTCCTCGCTCCGGGCCTCGCTGAGTTCCCGCTCCAGATGTCTGCGCCGTCTGGCCGCAATTGCCCCGGCCTCCTTCCGGGTGAGGCCATCCTGGGTCAGCAAGTGGTCCAAGTAGGCCTGGTGGACGGGCTGGCGCCGGGCTATGGCCCGGTAGAGGGTTGGTTGCGTAAAGGAGGGTTCGTCCGTCTCGTTGTGGCCAAACCGCCGGTAGCCAAACATGTCAATGAACAAATCGCGTTTGAACTGCCTGCGAAAATCCATGGCCACATTCAAACATTGCGCCACCGCCTCCGGGTCCTCGCCATTGACGTGGAAGACCGGCACCTGAAGCATGCGGGCGACATCCGTGGCGTAGAGGCACGAGCGCCCTTCGGACGGCGGAGTCGTGAAGCCAATCTGATTGTTGACGATGACGTGCAGGGTGCCCCCCGTGGTGTAAGCCGGGAGCTGGCTCAGGTTGAGCGTCTCCTGCACGATGCCTTCGCCGGCGAAGGCGGCATCTCCGTGAATCAGCAAGCCCATGCAGGTGATGCGCCCGACGTCGCCCACGCGATCCTGTTTGGCGCGCACCCGACCGAGCGCCACCGGATTGACGAACTCCAGATGACTTGGATTGAAGCAGAGTGACAGATGGACCTTCCTTCCCGTGCAGGTCGTCCAGTCGTTGCTATGGCCCAGGTGATACTTCACATCGCCCCGGCCTTCGTAAAGCCCGGGATCCTCGTCCGCAAATTCGCGGAAGATCTGGCGGGGGCTCTTTCCGATGATGTTGGCCAGCACACTGAGGCGGCCGCGATGGGCCATGCCCATCACGATTTCCCGGACTCCCTGGTCGCCGGCCTTTTCGATGGCGAGGTCCAAAAGCGGAATCAGGCTTTCGCAGCCCTCCAGCGAAAAGGTCTTCGCTCCGAGGAACTTCTTGCGCACAAATTCCTCGAAGATCACGGCGTCGGTCAGGCGCGCGAAAATGCGCTCCTGCATTTCACGGGAGAGCTGGAGGCGGTTCTGGGTGGTTTCCATTCGCTCCTGCAACCAGCGTCGCACGCCCAGGTCGCCAATGTGCATGTACTGCACCCCGATGTAGCGGCAGTAGGTGTTGCGAAGCACTTCGAGCATCTGCCGCAGGGTGAGCGGACCCGGATGTTGGAGGGTTTCAGAGGGAAACACCCTGTCAAAATCCGCCCCAGCAAAGCCGTAGAACGTGGGATCCAGTTCAGCCGGCATTGGCGGGGTGGATCCAATGGGGTGAACATTGGCGATCAGATGCCCCCTGACGCGATAGGCGCGTATGAGTTGATTGATCCGGTCCTGCCATACGCCCGTCCGCCCGCCATCAGCGTGCGGCGGCGACGGCACCGCAGGCAGGGGCGGATTGAAGAGGCTGCGGGCGGGAGGGCCCGCTTCCGTTCGCGTGGGCGTGGGCCAGCAATCCCCGTTGCTTCCGTTGCGGAAATAGTGCTGCCATTCAGGATGGACCGATCCCGGATCGCGGACAAAGCTCGCATGAAGAGCTTCCACGTACGCGAGGTTCAGCACGTGAGGAGATGTTGGTGACTCGGGCATGGTCCGGATTTTAACATAAACGCTGATCGGCGGTTGTCACGTTGAAGCAGCCGTCAAACCATGGCGCAACAGCCAGGCCGCGGTCATTGACCGGGCCGTTTGTCGTCCCGCACGTTGACCCTCGAATCGGCCACGGCGATCACGCGTGCCATCATTCGCGCCGCCTCCACCGGATACCGCCCCACCGCGGATTCCCCGGATAACATCACCGCGTCCGTGCCGTCAAAGATGGCGTTGGTGATGTCCGTCACCTCCGCCCGCGTGGGTCGCGGCTGCTCCATCATTGAAACGAGCATTTCCGTGGCGGTGATGACGGGTTTGCCCGCCGCGTTTGCCATTTGAATGATATCCTTCTGTAGCACGCCGATCTGTTCGATGGGGAGTTCCAGGCCCAGATCGCCGCGCGCGACCATGACCGCATCGGAAGCCTCGATGATGCGGCCCAGATCCTCAATGGCTTCACGCCGCTCGATTTTGGCCACGACACGTGCCGACGCGCCCTCCTTGCGGATGAGGGCCCGGAGTTCTTGGATTTCGTCCGCGCTCCGAACGTAAGATTGCGCGTTCCAGTCCACCTGCTGTTGCAGGCCGAATCGCACATCCTCCCTGTCCTTTGGCGTGGGCACCGGAACCGGCGCGGCCCGGCCGGGGAGGTGGATCGCCTGCTGCGATTTCACCCGGCCTCCAACCTTCACCTTGCAGCGGATGTCCGTATCCGTCGTCGAGACCACCCGCAATTGAAGCGCGCCATCATTCAGCAGGACCGGGTCGCCGGATTCGACCACTGAGACCATTTCCGGCAGATTCAGCGAGACAATGGAGGCATCTCCCTCGACGTCGCGGGCGGTCAGGGTGAATTCGGTGTCGTTCTCCAGGTTGACCCGCTTTGCCTTGAACTCCTTCATGCGGATTTTGGCCCCGCACAAATCCTGCAGGATGGCCACCTGGCAGTTCAGTGCCGACGCCTGGGTGCGAAGTCGCCGAATGGTTACGCGGTGCTCGCTGTGTGTCCCGTAGGAAAAGTGCAGTCGGGCCACATCCATGCCGGCCTGGATGAGCGCAGCTATCTTCTCCGGACTCCGACTGGCGGGGCCCAGGGTGCAGACCATCCCGGTCCGGCGGGCCCGGGTTCGCGTTTGCAAGGTGCGTTCCTTCAATGGTTCTGTTTGCATGCTCTTGTTTCTTGGTGTTGACAGTTCAGTTCGACCCTTTCCCCCACCTCAATCCGGCGTTCCCGAATCCCGATCCGCAAGCAGCCATCGGATTCATCGCGCGTGAACCTTTCGGTTGCCGGGCCGGGTGGCGGTGCGACGGCGTCCAGACGGCTTGCCGCGTGGTTTCGAGCCTTCGAAGTAGTCGGTGTGCGCGGCGACGGTTTGGATCTCTGTCACGGTGGTGATTCCCTGTCGGACATGATCCATGGCGTCCTCCAGGACCGTATGCACGCCGCGCCGGCGGAGTTGCTGTCGGAGCGTGTGTTCATCCGCATGGTCCAGAATCATGTGATAATCCGCCTCCGTGCGCCGCCAGATCTCAAACACGCCGGTTCGACCCCGACAGCCTGTATGGATGCAGGCGTCGCATCCGTGCGCGTGCCAGAGCTTCCGGGGAACCGGAAGGCCGACCCCGCGCAGCCATCGCCGCTCCTCTGCCGACGGAGCCCCCGGACGCTTGCATTTGGGGCAGAGCTTTCGCACCAACCCCTGGCTGATGACCACTTCGAGCAGAGTGGCGATTTGGTGGTCGGCAACACCCCAACTTCGCAGCATGGTGACAACACCGACAGCGTCCGCACTGTGGACCGTGCTCAACAACAGGTGTCCGGTCGCCGCTGCCTCGACGGCGCTCAAAGCGGATTCCTCGTCGCGCATTTCGCCCAGCAGCAGGTAATCAGGATCCAGCCGCAACAAGGCCCGGAGTCCCACCGGAAAGGTCAGCCCGTGACGCTCGTCGATCTGGATCTGGCTGATGCCCTCCAACGGATACTCGAAGGGATCCTCAATGGTGGCCAACGAGTGATGCGCCAGGTCCAGCTTCCGGATAATGGCGTAGAGCGTGGTGGTCTTTCCGGAACCCGTCGGGCCGCTGACCAGACACATCCCGGATAGGTGGCGAAGCCAGTCCTGGATCACGGCCGCATCCGCCTTCTCCAAGCCCAGGTCCCCGATGCCACGATGCACCCGGTCGGGGTCCAGCAGGCGGACGGCGAGTTTCTCGCGGCTGTGGTAACACGGAGCAAAGGCTACGCGCAGATCCACCGGCCTGCCTTCGATCTTCACAGGCAGACTGGCGTCCCGGGGCAGATAGGCGGCCACGGGATCCAGTTTGGCCAGGGTATGGACGTAGTGAATCAAGCGCTGCCCAATCTCCGGTGGCAACTGGGCCACATCGTGGAGCCTTCCATCAATCCGATATCGCACCCTCCAGCCCTCAGTCAGCGGCTCAATGTGAATGTCGGTTGTCTGGCGGAGGGTGGCATTGGCCAGGACCAGGTAGAACAACGATTCCATTGAAAGGACACTGGACGAGCCGCCCCGCGCCAACTCGTCGAGGGCACGGTTCAAACCCGGAGCCAGATCCCGGTTGAGCTCCGCAAGCCAGGGTGTATGATTTTCGGGTTTTGTCATGGTGTCGATCTCCCCTCGAGACGGGGTGCGCATCGCCGACAGGAACGAGGTCGCCCTCCCGGATTCCGACCGATTCCAGAGCGAACCGGCCATTCAGAAATCCTCCTTCTTCTGGATCAGTGGATCCGGATGACCGCGCGTATAACCTATTCCCCGTTTTGCCCAGGGGCAACCGGCGGGTGGGTTTTGCCTGCGTTTTCCGCAGTCCAGCGGTTGAGCCGGAGGCCCCGTGCAGTCCCCTGGCTCATCCGCGCGCGGCCAGAATCGTGACGGCCCCCAGGTATGAGATGACGATCAGAAAGCTTTCAAAGCCGATGTTGGCGATGCCACGCTTTTCACGCCGTAACAAGCCCATCAGCAGGATGCCCATGAGCAGCAGCGTGAGCGCGATGATGAACACCTGTTGGGGCCCGATGGCATGGTAGATGGATCCTGGATTGAAAATCGTGTGCCAGACTTTTTGCGAGGGGAACCCGACACTCGGGGTTTTCCTGATGCCGCTTGCGTCATTGCCCACGGCGATCTCAGGGAGTGTGCCGATGGCAGGGAGCGCCCCCTGGCAATAGGTTCCGTTCATGGCTATTACACTGATCGAAATGGAGGATGGGAAAACGCTGGAGGCGCATGCAGGCGAGAAGCTGACCAAAGCGGATTATCAGGAGCTCGTACCCCGGTTTGAAGCGCTGGTCCAGCGGCATGGCAAGTTGCGTCTCCTCTTTGACATGAGCGGGTTCCATGGATGGGATGCCCGGGCGCTTTGGGAGGACATGAAGTTCGATGCAAAGCACTTCAATGATCTGGAGCGCATTGCCATGGTGGGAGACAGGAAATGGCAGAAATGGATGAGCGCGTTCTGCAAGCCGTTCACCACGGCCGAGGTTCGCTATTTCGACCAGACGGAAATCGCAGAGGCACGGTCCTGGCTCAAGTCGGCGGTCCTGGTCGCCGCCCCATCGCAAGGAGGCGAGGGCCGAAATCCTGGACGTGCACATGCAAATCAATCCGAT
>JALOTU010000033.1 GCA_025457725.1 Verrucomicrobiota bacterium | reverse complement strand
CACGGGCAATTCGCCGGGCAATTCCACAAACTCGGCCACGGCATCCCAAAGCTGGCTGAAATCCTTGTTCACATCGCCGCTCAGGCAGTCGGTAATCTCGCCCGCCATCTCCGGATACTTGTCGAGGACGCGTTTGAAGGAAAACTCCGGACTGTAAAAGGCGTAGACCAGCTTGCGCATGTTTTCAATGCCCTGGCGGAGGGTCGAAGCATACTGCGCAAATCGGGCGGGTGAAAAATCGCTTTCCACCAGCGCCTGATGCACGGCGTCACCGGCCATCACGCCGCTCTTGAGCGCGAGCAGCAGTCCTGAGGAAAAGACGGGGTCCAGAAACGAAAAGGCATCCCCCACCAGCAGCAACCCCTCACAGCCGCAATGCTGCGAATGAAAGCTGTATTCGCTGGTGATCCAGTATTCGCCCTCCGGACATCCCGGGGCCAGGTGCTCCTTGATCCACAGGTTCTGCTGGGTCTCGCGTTCGAAAATCGCCTTGGGATTCTTGATGCCCCCGCGCGTCAGGTAGCGGCCCTCCGCCACCACGCCCACACTGACCCGGTTGTTGTGCAGCGGAATGTGCCAGAACCATCCCTTTTCGGGAATCATGGCCACCGTCGTTTGGCCTTCGTCAATTCCTGCCTCCCGACGGGACCCGACATAATAGGTCCAAACCGCAATCTTGTTGAGGAACGGGTCCGGTTGACGCCAGCGGTTGCGCACTGCTGCAAACGATTCCTTTCCCGTACAATCCAAGGTGATTGGGGCACGGAATTCCAGAATGTCGCCCGACCGGGTCTGGGCACGCACACCCGTGACGCCGGCCTCTCCTTTCGACGAGCTCCAAACCAGTTCCTTCACCGAGAGCTCCTCCAGGACTGCGGCCCCTTTTCTGCGCGCCTGATCGAGGAGCATCAGGTCGAATTCCGAGCGCAAGACCTGCCACGTCTGGGCGACCGTGTCGCGATCGTAGCGGTTGAAGAAGTAAAACGGCTGGCTGGCTTTGCCGTGGGGAGCGACGAACTGGACGCTGTATTTCCTCTGAAACGCCGAAGCACGCAGATGCGGAATGAGTCCCAGGCGTTCCAGCGGCTGGTAGGTGAACGGGATCATGGATTCACCGACGTGGTAGCGGGGAAACTTCTCCCTTTCCAGGATCAGCACCCGATGTCCTTGTTCGGCGAGGATCGCTCCGGCGGCGGCGCCCGCAGGCCCGCCGCCAATGATCAGCACATCCCAATCCCGCTGCTGTTTGGCCAAAACCGACATGGGGGCTAAGATTGCCCATGGGCTCGGAAGCGCAAGTCCCACCTGCAAGCCGCCGATATCCGCAACCCAGCAGACCGCGTCACATCCGAGCCACCTCGCGATGGCGAAAGCAGGTGACCAAGTGGTCGTTCACCATGCCCACCGCCTGCATGAAGGCATAGCAGATCGTGCTGCCCACAAATTTGAACCCGCGTTCCCGAAGCGATTTGCTCATGGCGTCGGACTCCGCCGTACGGGTGGGAAGCTCCTTCAAAGAGGTCCACCGGTTCCGGATCGTGCGTCCATTGACGAATTGCCACAGGTATTGATCGAAGCTTCCCAGATTCTCCTGGAGCTTTAAGTAGGCTCGCGCATTGGTCACGGCAGCGTTCACCTTGAGCCGGTTGCGGACGATGCCAGGATCCGCCAGCAAGCCCGCGATCTTCTGGTCCGAGTAACGTGCCATCTTCCCCGCCTCGAAACCATCAAACGCCTGCCGGTAACCTTCCCGTTTCTTCAGAATGGTCAGCCAGCTCAGCCCGGCCTGGGCGCCGTCCAAGATGAGCTTTTCGAACAGCTTCTGGTCATCGTGCTCGGGTACCCCCCATTCCTCGTCGTGATAGCGCACATATAGCGGGTGGCTGGCGCACCAGTCGCACCGCAGCTTTGCCTTTTCTCGTCGGGTGGCTTGATGGCTGGCCATGGATAGTAATTCCTCTTCTCCTAACAGACGATTCGCGGATGTGATTCAATACAGACCTCGGCGGTCGTTTCAACCCTGAAGTCGGGCAAAGTCGGGCGTGGGCCTGGATTGAGCCTTCCGCCGCCTGGCAATTGGGGCAGGGCCGGGCGTCATCACCGAAGGCGAAATGCGGGATCAGCGAACACCGACATCAAGGCAGGCCAGACGCGTGAAATCGCGGACGAGCAGGCGTGTGCCGGCCAGAGCCATGGGTCCCCACGATTCACGCCCCTGAAGCACCTGCGCCTCAGCAAGTTTTACGTAACCGTCAGGGCTGGCCTTGATGAGACGCAGCACGCCGGCGTCGTTCATGGCGTAGATCCCATCCCCTGCCACGAGCAGCGGTCCGAGGCCGAACAAATCTGAGGAGCCGCTTTCCCATGCCACGTTGCCCGCTGTCGTGAGGCAGACAAGGCGGCCGTCGGCGCGAATGCCATACAAGTGATTTTGCTTGAGGATGGGAGTATGTTGAGTGGCGCCAAATGTTTCGGCAGCAAGCCGGAAAAGGGCTTTGGCCGCAACACCCCCTTCCACGGTCTCCAGGCGCAACATGAGTGACCCGGCATTGTAGCCGCCGGTGAGAAAGATGCGATCCTCCCCGACGATGCAGGGGGAAGGAACGGTGGCGATGCTGATCTTCCAATCGGTGCTTTGCCAGAGCAGGCGGCCGTCTTCGGCCGACACCCCCACGACGCCCTTGTTGGCGCAATAGATGTACTGGCGCTTCCCAGCAAACTCCATCGGCATGATTGAAGAGTGCGTCATTTTCCAGTCATTCGGATTGGGTGTGCGCCAGACGACCTCGCCATCGCTGAGCCGCAGGGCCAGCAGCAACGTATCGGGTCCTCCGGGCGCCAGGATGACGCGATCGCCCTCAATCAGCGGGCATTGCCCAGTATACCATTCCGGCACGGCAGCTCCGAATTCCTGCACCAGGTCCCTGGTCCACCGCAGCCTGCCGGTTTCTGTGTCGCAACAAATCACCTGGCATTTGGGCCCAATGGCCACGATCGCATCGTCTTGGACTGCAGGTACTGTCCGTGTCATGCCGTGGTTGCGCTTGATGGAGACCGGATAGGTGAAGCGCCAGATCTCCTGACCGTCAGCCAGGGAAAGGCACCGGAGGGCGTCCTTTTTGCCCGCGCGATCATAATCCATGAGAAACACGCGGCCGCCGGATATCGCTGGGCCGGCGTAGCCCTCGCCAACCTCAATGGACCATAGTTCCGGTGGGTTGCCGCCAGGCCAGGCAGCGACCGTATCCGCTGCCGCCGCGACTCCGTTGCGGTTTGGACCGCGGAACTGCAGCCAGTCTCCCGGAAGATCCGTCGCCGACCCGACGCCAGCCACCACGGTGCCAAGCAGAACCGGATTCCTTTTGAGTTGGTCGCCAGCCGTGGGCGCCGCATCCGTTCCTGGAACACGCAGTTTGAGCGGCTTGTCATGGTTTCCGACCAGCCAGAGCAGCAGGAGGAGACCCGCCAAGCCAGCCGCCAGCAGCGGCAGCCAATAAGGCTTATGGATCTGGTTCTCCGTCTTCATCGGTACGATGTGTCCCGATGAATTAGGCTCAATGAAGAAATAGGTCGAGTTGATTCAATGAGCCCATCCTCATTCCGAGCTGGCCATATCCCAGGCGTCATTCGTAACTTGGCCCCGCATTGGGGGGCGAATCCTGCCCACCCGCCAATCCCTGTCTATCATGAGCTCCGGAACTAAACAGGCCGCTTCAAAGCAGCGTGCGGGAAGGAAGCTGGCCGTTGGCCTGATCGCACTCGCGGTTTTAATCGCGCTGGTCTACCTCTTCAAACAAGAAGGCGGAAGGAGATCGGCTCCCGGTATGGAGACGGGTTCAGGCAGGGCGGTTCCAGAGCCGATGCCATCCGAGCCGGTTGCGGGTGAGGTGGAGAAGGAGGCGTCAACCCCCAAGGCAGCGTTTGCCAGACTGGTGGGGCGCTGGCTCCGGGAGGATGGCGGGTATGTCATCGAAATCCGCGGTGTGGAACCGGATGGCAAGCTCAGGGCGGCCTATTTCAATCCGCGCCCGATCCATGTTTCGCAGGCCGCCGCCGTTGAGGAGGGGGGCAGCGTCAAAGTGGGACTCGAACTCAACGACGTAAATTACCCCGGCTGTCTCTACACGCTGGTCTTCAATGCCGAGTTGGACCAGCTGCAAGGAACCTACTTCCAAGCGGCAGTTGGACAGACTTATCAAGTGGCATTCATCCGAATGCCAGTCGAGTAGCCGGTACAAAAAAAGAACCGGGCCAGACAACCAGAGGATGGCTGAAAGGCCCGGGGAATTTTCGAATGGCACACAAGTAGGATTCGGAGTAATCCGGCCATGACCTGTACCAAGCCCTGACCGAAAGCTATTTACCACTTTTGTCCAAAGAACACCTGCAGCGATTCTCCGCACTGCAGCACCGGAACAGCGACAATTAATCAGATCCTGCGCGGGCTGTCAAACGCCGGATTAAATTATTATTCAGCTGGTTAATAATTATTGGCCGACGAGGCCCGATTGGGGAGGCAACCGGGTTGGCGGCTCGCCCGCATGCTGCGCTGCCGCAGGCAGTTGTGTCAGGTTCGAGGCGGCCCCAGTGGGGCTGAAGCCGAAGTGGGGCCTCACCGCCAGATGCTGCGCGTCCCCCACAATCCGCCCCTTTCGACGGAGTCAATGTCCGGATTCTGCAACGGTGAGGATCGAAAGCTTCCGGTGACGAATGGCAAGGAGCCGGCATGCGGAGGACACACTGGCTCCGGGTTGGAAAGCGTCCACCGGTGCTGATTGGATCGGAATGCAATTTGATTCCGGCAGCCACGGATTGGCGGCGCGGGTTTTCATGTTTCCGTGGAATTGGAGTCCGCCACTGGTTGGCGTCCAGCGGGACTGAAATTCGTGCATGACTTGGATGCACATTCATGTTTACAGCGATGACGGGAGTGATAGTATCGATTTCACCGCGTGTGTTCCTATGAAGAAGGTCGAGGCAATCATCAAACCGTTCAAGATTGAAGCTGTGAAAGACGCCTTGGCTGAAGTCGGGATCGAGGGGATGACTGTCAGCGAGGTCAAGGGTTTCGGTCGACAGAAGGGACACACGGAGATCTATCGAGGGAGTGAATACACGGTCGATTTCCTGCCGAAAATCAAACTCGAGATTGTTCTTCCGGATGCGGTGGTGGATGCCGCGGTCCAGGCGATTGTGAAGGCGGCCAAGACCGGAAAGATCGGTGATGGGAAAGTTTTTGTCTCACCCGTCGAGGGCGCGGTCCGCATTCGCACTTCTGAAACCGATGAAGGAGCCATCTGAACACTATTGTAGAACTCTGAAACCAAAACTGACTACCGGAGAAACGGAGATATTCTCATGAGCACACCCAAGCAGGTTATCGAAATGGCCAAGAAGGCCGGGGCCCGGATGTTTGACCTGAAGTTTGTCGACACCTTCGGCACCTGGCAGCACTTCAGTTGTCCGATTGGAGAATTGGAGGAATCGATCTTCAACGACGGGCTTGGATTTGACGGCAGTTCCATCCGGGGGTGGAAGAGCATCGAGGCCTCGGACATGCTGGCATTACCGGACCCAAAAACCGCGTTTATCGACCCCTTCTGCGCGGTTCCCACGCTCTCGCTGACCTGCACGATCGCCGAAACCGGCACCTTGGAGCCTTACGCGCGCGACCCCCGTGGGATTGCGGTCAAAGCGGAGAAGCATCTGATTAGCACCGGATTGGCCGACCAGGCGTTTATGGGGCCCGAGGCCGAGTTTTTCGTTTTCGACAACGTGCAATATGAATCCGGGGCAAATGGCTGTTTTTACTCGGTGGATAGCGAGGAGGGCGTCTGGAACAGCGGGCGGGATGAGATGCCCAATCTGGGGTTCAAAATCCGACACAAGGAAGGTTATCTTCCAGTGGCTCCCGCGGATACTCAGCAGGATCTACGGACCGAAATGTGCCTGCTGATGGAAGAACTCGGGGTTCGGATCGAGCGCCAACATCACGAAGTGGCCACCGCAGGACAGGCAGAGATCGATTACCGATTCGACACCCTCCTTCGCGCTGCCGATTCCATGATGGTTTACAAATACGTGGTCAAGAACGTGGCGCGGAAACACGGCAAGACGGCCACCTTCATGCCGAAGCCGCTCTTCGGTGACAATGGCAGCGGCATGCACACCCACCAGAGTTTGTGGAAGAAGGGCAAGCCGCTTTTTGCCGGAAAGGAATACGGTGGAATGAGCCAGATGGCTCTCTACTACATTGGTGGCCTGCTCAAGCATGCGCGCGCCCTGTGCGCCGTGTGCAACCCCACCACCAACAGCTACAAGCGACTGGTGCCGGGGTTTGAGGCCCCGGTCAACCTGGCCTACTCCGCAAGAAATCGCAGCGCGGCGGTGCGCATCCCCATGTACAGTGAGAATCCAAAAGCAAAACGCATCGAGTATCGACCGCCAGATCCCGCCGCCAACCCCTACCTCGCCTTTTCCGCCCTGATGATGGCTGGCTTGGATGGCATTCAAAACAAGATCGACCCGGGAGAACCCCTCGACAAAAACATCTACGAACTTCCGCCCGAAGAACTGAAGCGGGTTCCCAATGTCGCCGGCAGTCTTGCCGAAGCTGCCGATGCCCTTGACCAGGACCATGAGTTCCTCCTGAAGGGGGATGTCTTTACCCGGGACTTTCTGGAAATGTGGGTGGCGAGCAAGCGGAAGGAACACGATGCCTTGCGTTTGCGCCCTCATCCTTACGAACTGTCCATGTACTATGATGTCTAGAGCCCGGCGCGGCTCGGAAGGGCGCCTCGAATCCGAGGCGCCTTTTTCGTCACCACGACCAGAAATGCGTTCTTTCTTGGTATGGATTGCGCTGGGGATAACTTGTTGATAACAGTTAATATGTTCTACTCGTCAGGGTAGGCCGGCTTCCCTAAAACGAGTGCCGGATGTGACGGCAGGTTGACGAGCGTCTGCGAAGGAGGGGGCGAAGCAGACCATTGGGGGTTCCTTCATAATTGTAAGTCACTGTATGTCATTGGGTTAATAAATTTCAGAAGCGCTTTCTCATGGCTTGTGTTCACTCAGTTTATCGTAACGCTGTATTGTCGCCTGTGGCCGTCTCGAAAAGGACTCGGAACAGCCGTGTTACGAACCTGTGAGCAGGCGAGGTGAATAAAGTGCAGAAAACGCGGGAAAGTCGGGAGATGTTAGATGCACAACAATAAGGAACAGATTTGGACTGCGGCGCAGCAACAGTTGCGCTCAATATTGAGCGCGGACATCTACAATCTTTGGTTTGCCCCCCTGCGCCTTCAGGAAATCAACGGGGAAAATGCAATCGTCGAGGTGTCCAATGACTTCTGCGAGGTCTGGCTGAAGGAGAATTATCTCAGTCTCTTGGAGGATGTGATGGCAACTGCGACCGGCTCCCGGCTACAGGTCAAATTCAAGGTCAATTCGCCATCCGCGTTCAAGGCCACTTCCGAAGCCGCAGTCTCAAAGCCCGGACGCAAGGGCAAGCAAGTCGAGGTCAAACCAACACCGGTACAGGAGTATGCGTTCAACCCCAAAAACACATTCGAAAGCTTTGTCGTTGGCAACAACAACGAGTTCGCCCATGCCGCCTCCATTGCCGTAGCCCAGTCGCCGGGAAAGTCGTACAACCCCCTGTTCTTGTATGGCGGCGTGGGACTGGGCAAAACCCATCTCCTGCACGCCGTGGGGCAGCACGTGGTCCAGAACAAGAAGGGTGCCCGGGTGGCCTATGTCTCGTCCGAGAAGTTCACCAACGAATACATTGACGCGCTCCAGAACAACCAGCTGGCCAAGTTCCGCAAACGCTATCGGCAGACGGATGTTCTCCTGATCGATGACATCCAATTCCTGGCCGGCAAGGAACGGATCCAGGAGGAGTTCTTCCACACCTTCAACGCCCTCCACGAGGCCCACAAACAGATCGTGTTGACATGCGACCGTCCGGCCAGCGAGATATCCAATTTGGAACACCGCTTGGTGTCGCGTTTCGAGTGGGGACTGGTCACCGATCTTCAACCGCCGGATGTCGAAATGCGGCTGGCAATCCTCAAGAAGAAGGCCCAGCTGATGAGCGTCTCCCTGCCTGACGAAGTGATGAACTTCCTGGCCATGCGGATTCGCACCAACATCCGCCGGCTGGAAGGTGCCCTGATCCGGTGCGCTTCGTTTGCGACCCTCACCGGACGCAAGCTCAGCATTGAAGATGTGGAAAAACTGCTCCACGAAATTCTCCACGAGGAAGGGCGCCTGGCCATCAGCATTGAGGTGATCCAGAAGAAGGTCGCCGAGCATTACGACATCCGTATGGCGGACATGACCAGCAAGCGCCGACCGGAGAACATCGCGTTTCCGCGGCAAATCGCCATGTTCCTCGCCCGTCAGCTGACCGGCAGCTCCCTTAGCAGCATCGGGGATTCCTTTGGAGGGCGGGATCACGGGACGGTGTTGCACGCCTGCCGTCTGGTCAAGGATCGCATGGAGGTGGATTCCAATGTGCGCCAGACCGTGTTGCACTTGGAAAAGCAACTCCTGAGGTGACGCAATACCGCGGCGATTTAACCAATGACCGCTCCGGTCGCCATGCCGCACTTTTTCCGGCAGCACGCTCCAGCCGCTCAACATTTGCATGCCTGCCATTGAAGTCAGTGGCCTGACCAAGACCTTTCAAGCCTACCAGAAGCAGCCGGGATTCACGGGCGCAATCCGGGGACTCTTTCGCAGGCGGTACGACACTGTCCATGCCGTTCGCAACGTGTCTTTCACCATCCAGCCGGGTGAGTTTGTCGGCTTTGTGGGGCCGAACGGGGCGGGCAAGACGACCACGCTCAAGATGCTCTCCGGACTGCTCCATCCCACCACGGGCACAGCCCGAGTACTCGGCCATATTCCTTGGGAACGCGCGGATGCGTATCGGCGGCAGTTTGCCCTCCTGCTAGGCCAGAAGAATCAGTTGTGGTGGGACCTTCCTGCCAACGAGTCCTTCGCCCTGAACGCCCGAATCTATGGCATCAGCGAAACCGACAAGACCCGCCGGGTCACCGAACTCAGCGAGCTGCTCGGCGTGCGGGAGAAGTTGAGCGTGCAGGTCCGCGAGCTTTCCCTGGGACAGCGCATGAAAATGGAGTTGATCGCTTCACTGTTGCATCAACCCCGGGTGCTTTTTCTGGATGAGCCCACTCTCGGGCTGGACGTTGTTTCCCAGCAGACCGTGCGTCATTTTCTCCGCGATTACAGTCGCCGACAGCAGACGACGATCCTGTTGACCAGCCACTACATGGCGGACATCGAGGCACTCTGCCAGCGCGTGATCATCATTGATCGGGGGGCGCTTTACTTTGACGGACCGCTGGAAAGCATCGTGGACCAGTTCGCCGATTTTAAACTGGTCACCCTGCAATGCGAGGACGCTGAGTCCGTCAACTTGCAGACTCTCTCCCGGCATGGTGAGATTGTCGAGGAGCAACCCGGCAAGCTCACTCTCAAGATCAAGCGAGACCGCGTCATTCCCGCATGCAAGTCACTGCTGGACGAATTAATCGTCAAGGACATTGATATCCACGAGGTGCCCATCGAGGAGGTGGTGCGACAAATCTTCAGCCGCCAGAATCCAGACGCCCCGACCACTCCGTCGAAAGGATACCCTGCATTATGAGGGCGTTGACTGAACTCCTTCGGCTTGTGAAGTCGCCGACCGGCGGGGCTACCTGAATATCACCCTCTGCCACTAAGAAGCGTGTCGCCCAGAGCTGCGTCTGTGAAGGCCTGCGTGGTGAAGGCCATGCACATTCCGTTGCTGATGCCGAGGACGGGAGGCTGCAGAATTGCTATTTCTGGCTCAAACAACCCGCTTTGCACGCTTCGGTTGCCCGGAATCGCCACAACCGCATAGACGAGAATAGTGCCGACGCCCACTGCAGCGGTAAATCGTAGGGCTCGAAGCAGTGGTGGCGATTGTCCAGGGTCAGATTACCTTGGGCTCTGGGAGCAACGCTTCCACGGTGAGTTTGATGGAAGCCGGCGCAAACACGTCCTGCTGGAGATCATTGGGGAATGGATGAGAGCGAGCGGGGGATGAAGTAACCGAACTGGTGCCGCCTGACTGGATCAGGATTCTAACCTTCCGGGAAGGCTGCGAGGCCGGGGTGGGATGTCAGCGGACGTAATGTAATGAGCTGACCGGTCCTAAGCCATGCTTTTCGAGCAGCATCAGAAAATGCTCGATACCGCGCTTTTCATCCTCGCCTAGGTGGTAATGAATGTGCCATCCAAGATAATCCTGCCTCAGCTGGAGATCGTAATCCCTTCGGTTCCGAATGATCGACTCCAGAGTATCCAGTCCGAAATCACGTGCATCTCTTAACTGGCGGCGCAGGGCGGCATTTTCCACGCCCCGACGCAAGGCCCACACCGCGTAGACAAAGGGAAGATTTGTCAACTCGAACCAGCCAGTTCCCAGGTCCCAGATCTCATGGTCGTGGGGTGCTCGCAGGAAATCCAGGGCGGCATCGCCAATCAGCAACACAAAGTCCTTTTCTTGCGCGGCAGCATAGCTCTCCAAGGGCTTGAACTCGGGGCGCAAACCGCGCTCTGCCAGCAATACCTGTAGCAATTTCACACTAGTGAGCGAAGCAGCATCACAGAAGATTACCTTCGCCTCCTCCAGCGGGTGCCGATACGCCAGAAACACGCTTAACACCTCTCCCAGGGAAGCCACAGCAATTCCATCAAGCACGTCGTACCGGTCGTTCAGAACTGGCAAGGCCTTGACCGAGCCGACGCGAAATGGGGCGAGCGATTGCTCAAGTCCGTACGCCCGTTGCCGGGCCGACGACCGTTGTTCTCGTTCAATCCGCCTTGCGATGACATCCGGCGATTCAGTCGGAGCCATCCGGAGTTTTGGGTTTTCGTCAGCAGGGTCCACAGGCAATTGGAATCCCGCGTGGGACTCCTTGTTCATGGGAAAAAAGTATCGCACAGTCCCAAGGGGGTCAATGAGCCCTCTCGATCCAGCCTCTACATGTAGTCGGTCAATAGTCCTTTGGACGGTCTGGTGGGGTCATGCATACTGCGTCTTCGTCTATTGGCCGGGGTTGCCAGGAGCGTAACACGACCCTCATCAAGGCCGGGCACGTGATGCGCGGCGAATCGATGTCGGCAGTGATCAAGATGGCGGGGTGGGCTGGAGACTGCCTCTTGATTTCGAGGGCCAAAATCCCCCAGAGCCAGGGCATCACGCAGTCCGCAATCACGAGATTAAAATCATGGTCGATCAAAAGACCAAGTGCTTCCAGTCCATCGCACGCTTCGACAACCTCATGCCGTTCCATTTCCAAAACCAGCCTGATGGTGGCCCGAACATTCGCATTGTCATCGACCAACAGAATGCGCAAGGGTTGGCTTAGCTTGTTTCCCATAGGATAGGCCCCGACGACTTGACCGCGAGTATCTCGAAATCGTGTGTAGAGTGACGAACCGATGGGAATGGTGCTGCAAAAAAGCGGAGGGCCCCGGTTGCCAGGCCTGCGTGAGGCTGAACGTCAAGGGCCTTCTCACCGGGCACACCCGGCGGAAGGCCCATGTGGGATGCAGCAAGCTGGCTCCCGAAGACTATTCGTCCGCGGGCTTGTCTTTCTTACTCTTACCCTGTTTGCCCCCACCCATTTCTTTCATCTTCTGTTTGTCCTCATCGGACATCTTGGCACGCTCTTCCTTGTCGAGCTTGCCATCCTTGTTAGTATCGTACTTGGCAACCATCTCCTTACGGAATTGCTTCTGTTCAGGGGTGGCCTCTTTTTTTGCCTCCTCGGCGCCGTTGGCGGCAAGCGCCATGAAACACGCGGCGGCTACTATCGTCATCCATTGATTCTTCATATGCTTTTGTTTGTTGCCCCGATACTCGGGGCACTCCTGAAGACGCTCCGTAGGGTTGATCAGGTTACAGCGGGATTCGGGAAATCAGAGGGGCTGCCCAGGCTGACCCGGAAATGCGCTCCCTTTGGGTTTCCTCATGGTACACGGTGCCGTGCGCCAAAAGTAACTGTTACACGGGAGGGTGATTCGTTGTGCAAAAAGGGGTGTTATCCGTTGGCGGTCATGTGTTTGGGTTTCGATAGCGAGATAGAACGAGCAGGGGGTCGGCTGCCGAGCCTCAGCTCGCGCCCCCCTGCGGTCGAAGACCCAGCGCCAAGGGGGGATGGGTTATTCACCATGGCTTAGGGGCGGGCCTGGCGCATGGCGGCAATGATTTTCAAGCTGCGATCCACCTCGCGTTTCAGGACAGATTGTTTTTCTCATCTCTGCCTTGTGGCAGGAAAACACCGCCCACGCCAACTCATGTTTTCATCCCGCCGTGGGATGGCTGTGTAAATTTTGTCTTTTTCGGCATTGCCTGGGAGCATGAACGTGCCCGGCTTCGTTGCTTTCATCGGCCGTTCCTGCACAGTCTCTGCCGGTCCGCAGAACCCGTGCACCTTCCAGCCAGTCTGCCACCCACACCTTCAAAAAGGGGTTGGATGGATCGGCGCCGAGCCGGCGCGGCGGAAGATCGAAAACCAGGGGCTATCACCTGGAACACAGCTTTGGCCACGGCAAGAAGCATCCGTCCAGCTTTTTGCTGACGATGAACCTGCTGACCGTTGGACCGCACACCCTTCTGAAGCTCTCCGATGCGAGCCACCGACTGTTCCGCGCTGCCGTGGACAGCCGGCGGAATTTGTTCGCCACTTCGAGGTGCGGACGGCTTATCTGTGCTTCATGAAATGAGAGCGATTAACGACCCAATCCTGCCCGACAACCATGATCCTTCCCTCTCCACCCTCAATCTCCACCCACCCATTATTCCAAAATGAAACTGCTGCGTGCAGCCCATCAGTCCTTGCAATCAAGCGCCTGCCTGTCCAAGCTGAAGCTGTAACATTTTCACCGGGCTTTAGCGGCCTGAATTGAACCATGAGCATCAATCCGGAAACGGACCTTAACTTGGATGAGTTGTTCCAGCCCGCCTGGGCCAAGGAATCGGACTCAAAGAATCCTTACGCAAAATTCGAACCGCGTGAACGCTCGGACCGTGGCGAACCCAGGGATGGTCCTCGAGGCGGTGGCTTCAATCGTCCCCGCAATGAAAATCGCGGTGATCGTCGATCCGGCGGCGGGCACAATCGCGGTCGTGGGCGTGGAAGAGACGTTCGCGGTGACGATCGTTCTCGATCCGAACGTCGTGACCCTCTCCCGCCGCCGCCCGAAGTCAATGTGTCGCTGCACGCGGAAGAGCACGGTGCGGAGTCCCTGGCACGTCAAATCAAGACCACTGGTCGGGCCTACCCGTTGTTCGACATCGCTCGCATGATTTTGCAGAAACCGGACCGATACAACGTGGTGTTTTCTACTCGGAAAAACGCTGACGGAATGCCGTTGCAGCCGCTGTTTATCTGTGCTTTAGACGACACGGTTTGGCTGTCATCGGACGAGGCGGTGGCGCATGTGCTGAATGATCACCTGGCGACGTTTTATCAGGCGGAACGTACCGAGATCGAACCGCCAAAGGGCACCTACACCTTTGTGGCACAGTGTGGGATGAGTGGCATTCTTCTTGGCCCGCCCAATCACCATGATTACCAGAACAAACTGCGAAGCCTGCACGCCAAGCGATTTGCCCGCATGCCGTTTGAAACCTACAAGGCCCGGGTGAAAATTGTGCGGGATGAGGCAGTCGTCAAGCAGTGGGTTGAGGAACAGAGCTGGCGAACTGAATATGTGTGCCTCAACGTGGCCGAGGCCATCCGCTTGACGAATCTGGTCGACGTGGAGAAGCATTTTCGCCAAGTACATTCGACCGCCATTATCCGGCAGGTCGATTCCCATTCGGTCAGCGGCCAGAACTGTCAGAAGTTGCGGGGAGGATTGTACCGCATCTATCGCGATCAGATGGATCAGCAACGGCGATTCCCCATGCAGGTGGCCACTTCGCTCAGCCAGCAATTCGCCTCCCGCGGCCTCCAGTTTTTCAAGGTTAACAAGACCGTGACCTACGTCTGGGTGGCCCGTCCCACGTTTCTGGATTTGGAAAGCGAACCAGTATCTGAGAACGTCCGGCGCCTTGTTCAATTCATCGACGCGCATCCAAGGTGCAGTCGGCGACAACTATTCGACGCGTTGGTTCCGGCACCGGCAGCCGCCTCCCCGTCAGGTGTTACCACCGCGGCAGAACCCACAGTTGCTCAAGCCGGCAGCCCGGAAGCTGGATCAGCCAAGTCCGTCGCGTCCGACGCCCGGGCGGCCGCCAAGCCCAAAATGCAGGCCGAACCAGGACCCACTCCTGAACAAACCGCGATCATTGGCGATTTGCACTGGTTGGTCCATCAGGGACACGTTATCGAGTTTGCAAACGGCACGCTCGAGACTGCCAAGAAGCCAGTTCCCCGGCCTCCTCAGGCCGCTCCCAAGAAAAAGGAGCCAAAACCCGAGGCAGCTGCAAAACTGGAAAGCCCTCTGGAAGCTACCGAGAAAACAACGGCGGCAGAGGATCTGAACCGGATGACTGCCCAGCCCGAGGTTGCCCCGGAAAACGAGGACGATGCACCGTCTGTGGAATCCAAGGAGACTCCGCCGCCAGGTGCTGAGTCTAGGGACCCAAGCCCCCGGCATCCATGACTTAGAGTCCCCGTAGTGTGGGGGTGGATTGATGTCCTGCTAACAATAACAGGCGCCGCTCGAAAGCGGCGCCTGCCCAACCAATCCACCAACCCAGAAAGAGATCAGCGCTCCGCCCAGGCCGTGGGCACGAAACCCCGACTTGGGCCTATATTGGCGAGATTCTCGTCGTAATGAAAGTTGTAATGGCCATTCATTTTGACGCTCTTTGTGACGCTTGCCCCGATAAAATCC
>JALOTU010000390.1 GCA_025457725.1 Verrucomicrobiota bacterium | reverse complement strand
CGCCGCAAACGCGTTCAGGGTCAGGATGCCCACCGACGGCGGGCAGTCCACCAGGACCAGGTCGTAGCGGCCCGAATCCACCACGGGCTGAAGCGCGGCTCGGTCCGTCACCTGGCCCTCGCCCAGCAAGGCTTCGTACACGCTTCCGCCCTCGACCTTCTCCACGCCCACGCCACTGGTGGAGTTGGCCTGGGGATCGAGGTCCACGAGCAAAACGCGTTTGCCCATCGCAGCCAGACAGGCTGCCAGATTGATGGCGGTGGTGGTCTTCCCCACCCCTCCCTTCTGGTTGGCCACAGCGATGATCTTGGTCGGCACCGGGACGGTGTACGGCAAGGAGACGCACGTTTCAAGAGTTCTGCAACGAACACCTCCCCGGTTGCCGTGGCATGCTGCGGGCCGGAGACATCCCGCGCTCCGGTTCCGGGGCGGAAGCCGCGGGGCAGGTTTTGGGCATCGAGGGCACACTTGCTGCCCCCGGTCTCCTGGGGCAAACTGGACCTCCACGTGAGCACCGAACAAATCATCGGCTTTTCCATCGCCATCCTCCTCATGCTCATTGGCCTGGCCGGATGCATGCTCCCGATATTGCCGGGAACCCCGATCCTGCTGGCAGCAGCCGTGGCGCACCGGCTCTATTTCGGCGATACCGGACCGAGCCTGCTGGTGCTCGGGATCATGACGCTGCTGACGATCCTCTCGCTGATCTTCGATCAACTGGCCAGCATGTTCGGGGCAAAGAGGATGGGCGCAACCTGGAAGGGCGTCACCGGGGCCGTGGTTGGCGGATTGATCGGCCTGTTCTTCAGCCTGCCCGGCATTCTCCTGGGCCCGTTCATCGGCGCCACCGTTTTTGAGCTGTTTGGCGATCGGGAGTTCCGGGACGCCCTCCGGGCCGGTGTCGGAGCCACCTTGGGATTGCTGCTGGGGGCCGTGGGCAAGGTGGCCGTCAGCATGGTGATGATCCTCATGTTCAGCTGGAGCGTCGTCTCCCGCTCGATGGCAGCGGCCGAACCCGCGCCGGAAACCCCACCGGCCATCGAGCAGCCGGCACCGACAAACCACGAGGCCATGCGGGCAAACCTCCCGGCCGCCGACATAACCGCGCGGCCGGGCCGCATCCACACCGCCTCGTAAGCACGCAAAGCGGACCTTCCCCCTCCCGGCTCCGCCCCCCTGCTTCTGGACCTCATTCCCGGGTCTTCTGCCGTTGATGCCGTCGCCAATTCCACTTTGACTCTGGCGGGCGGCGGTTTATCCTCACGGCTCCTCAGTTCCGAGGAGCTGTCACCTGACCTGTTACTGAAACTGAACCATGGCTAAACTGACTGTTCGAGATCTGGATGTGAACGGCAAACGTGTGTTTGTCCGTGTGGATTACAATGTGCCTCTGGAGGAAAAGGACGGGGAGATGGTGGTCACCGACGCCACGCGCATCGAGGCCACCCTGCCGACGCTGCGGCTGCTGATCGAGCGCGGAGCCAAGATCATCCTGGCCGCGCACTGCGGACGTCCCAAAGGCCAGCGGGTGCCAACCATGTCCCTCCGTCCGGCCGCCGCCAAACTGGCGGACCTGATCGGGGTGACGGTGAATTTCGTGGACGATTGCATCGGGGAAAAGGTGGCGAGCGTGGTTGGCGGCATGGTCCCCGGCAGCATCGTGTTGCTGGAGAATGTCCGCTATTACCCGGAGGAGGAGAAGAACGATCCGGCCTTCGCCGAGAAGATGGCCCAGGTGGCGGATGTCTACGTGAACGACGCGTTCGGGTCCGCCCACCGGGCGCACGCCTCCACCGAGGGCGTGGCCCGCGTTGTGGCCAGGCGCGGCGGGAAATGCGCCGCGGGCCTGCTGATGGAGCGCGAGCTCCAGTTCCTGGGCGACGAACTCGACAACCCGGCGCGGCCCTTCGTGGTCATCCTCGGGGGAGCGAAGGTCTCGGACAAGATCAAGGTGATCGACCGGCTGCTGGACAAGGCGGATGCGCTGCTCATCGGGGGCGCCATGGCCTACACCTTCCGCCTGGCCCAAGGCCACAAAACCGGCGCCTCACTGGTGGAACCGGACAAGGTGGACACCGCCAAGGCGGCACTCGCCAAAGCCAAGACGCGCCAGGTGAAGTTTCTGTTGCCGAGCGACGACATCATCGCCGACCCGTTCAAAACCGACACGCTCGACAAAAAGGGCAAACCCGTCATCGATTGGAAAAATGTCCGGACCAGTTCGGCGGCGGACGTGCCTGAGGGCGCCGCGGGCCTCGACATCGGACCTGCATCGGTGAAGATCTACTCCGACGCCCTGGCGGGAGCGAAAACCATTCTCTGGAACGGCCCGATGGGTTTGTTCGAAAACAAGCTGTTCGCCGCCGGCACCAATGCGGTGGCCCAGGCGGTCGCCGACGCAACGGCCAAAGGCGCCAAGAGTATCATCGGCGGGGGTGACAGCGTGAAGGCCCTGAAAAAGTCCGGGCTGGGCGACAAGGTGACCTTCATGAGCACCGGTGGCGGGGCCAGCCTGGAGTTTCTCGAGGGCATCGAACTGCCCGGCGTGGCGGCGTTGTCCGACAAATAGCGCGGTCGTGGAGAACTGGAGCGATGCGCAAACCATCGCTCGTTGGCTCCGCCGCACTCCCAAACCCATTCGACTATGAACAAAGAACGAAAACTGATTATTGCCGGAAACTGGAAGATGAACAAAACCGTTGCCGAGGCGCTGGATCTCGTCAACGACCTGAAACGTGACCTCGCCAGCGTCAAGGAAGTCGACGTGGTCGTGTGCCCGCCCTTCACCGCTCTGGAGTCGGTGTCCAAGGCGGTGCTCGATTCCAACATCCGTCTCGGAGCGCAGAACATGAGCGAGCACAACTTCGGCGCCTACACCGGTGAGATTTGCTCGGGTATGCTCAAGGAGTTCTCGGTGCGCTACGTCATTCTCGGCCACTCCGAACGGCGCCAGTACCAAAAGGAATCGGATGCCTTGATCGCCACCAAGGCGGCCGCGGTCCATGCCGCCGCCCTCAAGCCGATCGTATGCGTCGGGGAAACCCTGGCGGAACGCGAAGGCGGGAAGATGGAGCAGGTGCTGGAGACCCAGGTCAAGGGCAGCCTGGCAGGATTGACCAAGGAACAGATGGTGGAAACCGTGGTTGCCTACGAGCCGGTCTGGGCCATCGGCACGGGCAAAACAGCCACCACCGAACAGGCCCAGGAGGCCCACGCCTTCATTCGCAAGGTGCTGACCGCCCTGTTCGATGAGGCCACCGCCAAAAAGGTGCGCATCCAATACGGCGGCAGTGTCAAGCCCGCCAACGCCCGCGAATTGATGAGCCAGCCC
>JALOTU010000389.1 GCA_025457725.1 Verrucomicrobiota bacterium | reverse complement strand
GGCAGACCGGACGTGACCATCGTGGTGGCGGACGCCACCCGGCTGGAACGCAACCTGAACCTGGTGCTGCAGGTCCTGGAGATCACCAATCGCGCCGTGCTCTGCCTGAACCTCATGGATGAAGCGCGGCGCGGGGGCATCCGGGTGGACGACCGCCAGCTCGCGCGCGATCTGGGCGTACCCGTGGTGCCTTGTGCGGCGCGTCAGGGCGAGGGCCTGCCCGCGTTGCTCGCCGCCGTCTCCGAGGTGGCGGATGGCAGTCAGGTTTGCCGGCCGCAGCGGATCACCCGGGAACCGGCCGGGCTGCAGGCTTCACTCCGCGAATTGGTCGCCCTGCTGGAATCGTCCTATCCCGGAATGCCCAACGCCCGCTGGGTCGCCCTGCGTTTGCTGGGCGGCGATGAACACGTCGCCGAGGCGCTCCGGAACGGCGAACTCGCGGGTCTGTATGCCGAGTCCCGGCCCAACGCGTCGCCAACGTCATGAGTCCTTCCGCCTCCAATCCGTCCGCTGCCGATCCCGTGGCCGACCGCATCCTGCAGTCCGCCCGTCAGTTGCGCGAGCAGTTCCATGGCGACATCCATGAACAGGTGGTCGAGGCCATCTACGCGGATGCCGCGCGCATTGCCGGCCGTTCGGTCAGTTCTCCCGAGCGGACCGCCCGACCCACGCTCGAGCGCACGGTGGATCGCATTGTGACCAGCCGCATCTGGGGATTCCCCATCATGTTGGCACTGTTCACGGTGATTTTCTGGCTGACCATCAGCGGGGCCAACGTGCCCTCCGGCCTGCTGGCGGACTTGTTGATCGGCAAGATCTACCCCTGGCTGCGCGAAGGGGCGGCCGGCCTGGGATTTCCGTGGTGGTTGAGCGGCCTGCTCGTGGACGGGATGTATCTGGCCACCGCGTGGGTGGTCAGCGTGATGCTGCCCCCGATGGCCATCTTCTTTCCCATGTTCACCTTGCTGGAGGATCTGGGATACCTGCCGCGGGTGGCGTTCAACCTGGATCTGCCCTTCAAGAAAGCCGGCGCGCACGGCAAGCAGGCCATGAGCACGATGATGGGATTCGGATGCAACGCGGCCGGAGTCATCGCCACCCGCATCATCGACAGCCCGCGCGAACGGCTGATCGCCATCCTCACGAACAACTTCGCCCTCTGCAACGGGCGTTGGCCCACCCAGTTCCTGATGGCCACCCTGTTCGTCGGCACCCTGGTGCCGGCGCATCTGGCCGGCCTGGTTTCGGCCGGCGCGGTCACCGGCGTGGCGGCGCTCGGGGTCCTGATCACCTTCGCGGTTTCGTGGGGCTTGTCCCGCACGGTGCTGAAGGGGGAGGTCTCGACCTTCAGCCTGGAACTGCCGCCGTATCGACCGCCCCAACTCTGGCGCACGCTCTACACCTCGTTGATCGACCGGACCCTGTACGTGCTGTGGCGCGCGGTCGTGTTTGCACTGCCGGCGGGCGCGGTCATCTGGCTGAGCGCGAACATCACCATCGGCGAAGCCAGCGTGGCCGAGCACCTGATCCACTGGCTCGATCCCGTGGGTCTCTTGCTCGGTCTCAACGGCGTGATCCTGCTTGCCTACATCGTCGCCATCCCGGCCAATGAAATCGTCATCCCCACCGTCCTGATGCTGACCGTGCTGGCGGCCCGG
Organism: Verrucomicrobiota bacterium; assembly: GCA_025457725.1. Lineage (GTDB taxonomy): Bacteria > Verrucomicrobiota > Verrucomicrobiia > Limisphaerales > DSYF01 > JALOTU01. Next base: position 1,579 of record JALOTU010000389.1, on the reverse strand, counting down.
ATCAGCGGATTGGGGGAGGGAGCGGGCGTGATGTTCGAGCTGGACTCGGAGGCTTCGCTCAAGCAGGTGTTGACGGCGGGCGGCTGGACGGCGCTGACGGGGATCAACCTGATGATCTTCAGCCTGCTGCACAATCCCTGCAGCACCACCATCTACACCATTTATAAGGAAACCCGCAGTGTCAAATGGACCACGGTGGCAACCCTGCTGCCCTTGGCCCTGGGCATCCTGGTCACGTTCCTGGTCGCCCTGTGCTGGCGTGCGTTTTGACCCGGCGACTACAAGGTTGCAGCCGCGATGGTCCCGTGTAACCTCCCGCGCATGATCGAACACATCGTGGCGTGCCTCCGGTTTTCCGCCCGCAAAAGCGGAACGTTCCTCCCCCTCATCGCACTGGCATGGCTCGGCACCTCCTGCAGTTCGAGCAAGGTGACCAGTTTCTCAAACACCAAAAGCCCGTCGAAAGCCCCGGTGACCAGCATCGTCACCGTCATGGTCGATCCACGCAACGAGATGCGGGTGGCCGTGGAAGGACACCTGAAAGAGCAGCTGGAAGAACGCGGAGTGCGGGCCTACGCCAGCAACACCAAAATTTCCGGCGACGTGCTGCAGGGCGACAGCGAGATCGCCCGTCTGGCTCTGTCGGACTGGGGAGCCGAGGCCGTCCTGGTCTGCCGGCTCACCGACCGCACCGACATCTCGGCGCCACCGGCGTTCAAGTCCGACAAATCCGACTGGAAACAGGCCTGGGGCAACGAATCCCTCCAGAGCACCGAGTTCCAGGCCGACACCTGGGGCGGCGACGTCACCGTCACGGTCCAGATGGAGGGCAAGCTCTATCGGCTGAGCAATTCCGAACTGCTGTGGGTCGGCTATGCGCAAACCAAGCTCGGTGAAACCACCGACGCCGTGAAGCGCATCCAGTCCATCTCCCGGCAAATCGTGTCGCAACTGGGCAAGGACGGCTGGATCCAGTAGTGGCGGCGTTTCCGGCTCAGGCGACCAGCCACTGAAGAATGGCCTTCTGCACGTGCAGGCGGTTTTCGGCCTCGGTGAAGATGGTCCCGGCATGGGCTTCAAAGGTGGCCTCGTCGATTTCCTTGCCGCGATACGCCGGCAGGCAATGCATGACCAGCGCACCGGGCTTGGCCTGTCCGACCACCGTGGCATTGATCTGGTAGCCCGCCAGGGCGGCAAGGCGTTCTCCGGCCTCATCCTCCTTGCCCATCGAGACCCAGACGTCCGTGTACAACACATCCGCGCCGGCTGCGGCCGCCTGAAGATCATCCGTGACCACGATCCGGCCCCCGGCCCGCCGGACCAGTTCCGGTTTCGGCTGATAGCCGCGGGGCGCGGCGATGCGCAACTCAAACCCGAGTTTGTCCGCAGCAAAAATCCAGGACACCGGAACATTACACGCGCCATCACCGACAAACGTGATCACCTTGTCTTCAATCCGGCCCAGACGCTCCTCGATGGTAAACACGTCCGCCAGCAACTGGCAGGGATGCTCCTGGTCGGTGAGGGCATTGATGACGGGGATGCCGGACAAGGCCGCCATTTCCTCCACCTCGCTTTG
>JALOTU010000388.1 GCA_025457725.1 Verrucomicrobiota bacterium | reverse complement strand
AGTGTGAGCGAGGTCAAGCGGGTGAGCCTGGACGCGGGGCAGCAACTGGATCACTTCGAAAGCCATTACAAGGCCTACACGCGTCCCGGCAAGGAGATCCCCTTGGTCAGCGGCATCGGGCTGAAGAAGGTTACCGGCGAGGTGTTGGAGTTCGACGCGAAACAGGGGTGGCTGGCGAAATGGGATCCGGTGTCCAAGAATGCGGGGGAACAGGGTCTGGCCATCATTGCCGCCCCGGGATCGGCGTCCACGCAGGCCGAGGACAATCTCAATCAACTGATGCTGATCCAGGTTCCGGCGGACGGGGTGGTTTCTTATTGGGCAGGCTTCTGTTGGGATCGAGCCGGGCAGATCCAGAGTTTTGACGCGTGGAAGCAGTACGTGGCCGACTTTGCCCAGGGCCTGAGTTCCCCGATCGAGGTCACGGTGGCTTCCACCAAATAGGCGGCAGACGACGGCTGTTTCTCCGACGACCTTGAATCGACACGCCCGGCCTCAACCCATTTTGCACATGAACACCAAACGACCCCTTCAGCTCAACAGCGGTTTGCTTTGTCTTGCCGCCCTTCTTGTCACCTCCTGCGCGCACCTCAGCAGCGCTCCGCTCCCGTCGGAATTTGGAGGCGCGACGCCGTTGGAATGGTCCGTTCGCATGGCCGATTCCGAGATGGATCGCATGGGCGACAGCCTCAACTGGACGGAAGGCGGACGCGCCAAATGGAATTACACCTCCGGTCTGCTGACCCTCTCGCTGCTGGAATTGAACCAAACGGCGCCTCACCCTGAATACGTCGCGTTCAGCGAGGCGGCCATCGGGTCCTTCATCGAGGAGGACGGTTCCGTGCGGACCTACAAGCGCGAGGATTTCAACATCGACAACATCAATCCGGGCAAGACGGTGCTGGCGTTATGGGATTTGACGAAGGAGGAGCGGTACCGGAAGACGGCCGATTTGTTGCGCGACCAGCTCAACGATCATCCGCGCACCCGCCAGGGCGGGTTCTGGCACAAGAAGCGGTATCCGTCGCAGATGTGGCTGGACGGCCTGTACATGGGGGCGCCGTTCTACGCGGAATACATCCAGCGGTTTGGTCCGGCCGAGGACTTCGATGATGTGGTGAAGCAATTCCGGTTGATGGACGAGCATGGCTACGACCCCGTCACCGGGCTGTATTTCCATGGTTGGGATGAAGCCAAAAACCCGGAATGGGCCAATCCGGTCACCGGCACCTCGTCGAACTTCTGGGGCCGCGGGCTGGGCTGGTTTTCAATGGCACTGGTGGACACGCTGGATTATCTGCCCAAGGATCACCCCGGTCGATCCGATCTCATCTCCATCCTGAAGAAGGTCTGTGACGGCATCGTGAAGTATCAGGATCCCGAAACCGGTCTCTGGTGGCAGGTGCTTGACCAGGGGGGGCGCGAGGGCAACTACCTCGAGGCCACGGCCGCGAGCATGTTTGTCTACAGCATGGCCAAGGGGGTGAACCAAGGCTATTTGCCGGACAAATTCCGCCAGCCGGCCGTCAAGGGCTACGCTGCGATCATTGATGATTTGATCCGGGAAGACGCCGACGGAGGCATCTCGTTGATCTCCTGCTGTTCGGTTGCCGGCCTGGGTTATGGACGCGATGGCTCCTATGCCTACTACCTCCGCGAACCCATCGTGGACAATGATCACAAGGGCGTCGGACCCTTCATCCTGGCGGGCATTGAAATGCAGCGGCTGCTGGGATTGCCCATGTCCGTATCCGCGGACGCCCGGGCAACGGGTGAAGCGGCGGTGGCCGCCGCGATGGCGCCGGAATGGGCGCAGGTGCCGGCGATCCTCGAACGGATCAAACCGCCCGTGATTCCGGCGCGCGAGTTCCCCATCACGGACTTCGGCGCCTCGACCGTCGGGGGAGCGGATGTTTCGGACGCCATTCGACAGGCCATTGCGGCGTGCGTGGCGGCGGGCGGGGGGCGGGTGGTGGTGCCGGCGGGTGAATACCTCACCGGCCCGATCCACCTGAAAAGCAACACCGAGCTTCACCTGGAGGGAGGGGCCACCCTGAAATTCAAGACCGATCCGGCGGCCTATCTGCCCGCGGTGTTCAGCCGGTTCGAGGGCATGGAATGCTACAATTACTCGCCCCTGATCTACGCCTTCGAACAGGAGAACATCGCCGTCACCGGCGAAGGTGTGCTGGACGGCCAGGCCGCCGATGAAAACTGGTGGGCTTGGAAAGGGAAGCAGGGGGGCACCAACAACCAGAACGCCGCGCGCGTGCGCCTGACGCAGCAGGTGGAGGACGGCGTGCCCGTGGAGCAGCGCGTCTACGGTGAAGGCGACTTCCTGCGCGCCTCCTTCATTCAGCCGTATCGCTGTCGCAACGTTCTCATCGAGGGCGTGCGCATCCGGCGCTCGCCCATGTGGGAGATTCATCCGGTGCTTTGCACCAATGTCATTGTGCGGGGCGTGAACATCGTCAGCCACGGACCCAACAATGACGGGTGCGATCCGGAGTCCTGCCGCGACGTCCTCATTGAGAACTGTCTCTTTGACACCGGCGATGACTGCATCGCCATCAAGTCCGGCCGGAACAACGACGGCCGCCGTGTGGGTGTGCCTTCCGAGAACATCATCATCCGGGGCTGCAAGATGATGGACGGGCACGGAGGCGTGGTGATCGGGAGCGAGATCTCGGGCGGGTGCCGCAACGTGTTTGTCGAGGACTGCGAGATGGACAGCCCGAATCTGGATCGCGCCCTGCGGTTCAAGTCCAATGCGGTCCGCGGCGGCGTGATGGAGAATGTGTTCATGCGCCGGGTCAAGGTGGGCAAGGTGGCGGACGCGGTTCTGCGGATCAATTTTCTTTACGAGGAGGGAATCAACGGCCCGCATAAGCCGGTCGTGCGGAATGTGGTGATGGAGGACATCACCGTCCAACAGGCCCCGCGCGTGCTGCGGGTGGAGGGGTTTCCGGGCGCGACCATCGAAGGCGTTCGCATTTACAACTCCTCCTTCCATGAGGTGCAGAAGGAGGACATCATCAAGGATGCCGAGGGGGTGTCCTTGATCAACTGCTCGCGACCTTGACCCGGAAGGAGCGATTCTTCGCCACCATCGAGCGGCGGTCCGTGGACCGTCCGGCCTCCTGGCTTGGAATCCCCGCCATGGCTTGGAATCCCCGCCACCGCCGCGTTGCCCCGGCTTCTGTCCCACTTCCAGGCCGAGGATCAGGCGGGCTTGAAGCAGACCGTCGGCGATGATGTCCGGCCGGTGGAACTGCCTTATCATTCGCCCGTTGCGGATGCCATCCACCTGATCCGGGCGCTGGCGGCGGCGCACGGGGCCGGGGGGCGCGGCAATGTGCTTTGAATTTTTTCCAGCACCGGCGCCTTTCTGAGCACGAGGATTAATTGTCTATGGCTGCACCGGAAGCACGGCACCATTGCTGTGAGACCGGGCCTGCGTCCGCGAGGCCGTGACACACATCGCGCCCACGGGGGAAGTCAGGATGGGGGCAGCCGGGGTGTGGTTTCCACGGTGGGGATGTCGGCGAGTTGT
>JALOTU010000032.1 GCA_025457725.1 Verrucomicrobiota bacterium | reverse complement strand
ACAGCCGCCAGTGCCCGGGAATGCCGGCGTTTCCAAGGCTTCCCGTCGAGTTGATTCGGCCTCACTTACTCCCTGACCGCCGCCTTCAACTCCTCCTTGAAGGCTCCAACCACCTTGGCGTGTTCCCGGCTTACCTCGTTGTCCGTGAGCGTCTGGTCCGGTGAACGGTAGGTGAAGGCGTAGGCCAGACTCTTCTGGCCCGCGGGCACATGCTTGCCGCGAAAGACATCAAACAGTTCCACGCTCTCGAGATGGGCGGCCCTGGCCCGACGCGCCACGCCGAGCACCTCCTCGTGGGTGGTGGCTTCAGGCACGATCATGGCGATGTCGCGCCGGATGGACGGAAACTGGGGCAGGGGTTTGAAGGATTTGGATGCGTTGCGTCTCGCCAGCAGGGCGTCGAGGCTGAGCTCGGCCAGCAGCACGGGATCGCGGAGGTCGTGGTGCCGCGCGACTTTCGGATGCAGCAGCCCGATCTCGCCCAGGGGCAGTTTGCCGCCGAGCGTGACCGCGGCGGATTCGATGAACGGCTCGACCGCCTCGGGCCGCCGCTGAAACGTCACGCCGCGAATGCCGAACTGTTCCAGGAATTCCTCGAGTATCCCCTTCAAGTCATTGACATCCATCTTGGCGGCCCGATCCGGTCCGCTCCAGAAGCTGGGATGGCGCTGGCCGGTCAGGGCGATGGCCACAGTGCGCGTTTCCTTGTGAACTGGGCCACCGGCTCGGCCATCCGCGGATGTGGAAACCTTTGCGGTGCTGAAAACCCGTCCGATCTCAAACAAGGCCACATCGTTGTTCTTCCGGGCGATATTGTGACGCAGGGATTGGATGAGTCCGGGGAGCAGGGACGGTCGCAGCACGTCCATGTCGCTGCTCAACGGGTTGGCCAGCCCGACCACTTCTCCGGCTTTTGGACCCTGGACCTCGGATTGCGCCACCAATGTCTGTCCCATGGCCTCGTGCAGGCCCAGTCCGGTCAGGATTTGTCGCGCCTCCGCCAGTTCATCATAGACACGATCGAATTCGTTGACCCCATGGGCGCCGCGTGGAGGTGTGGACGGGATTTTGTCAATGCCGTGCAACCGGCAGACCTCCTCAATCAAATCCACCTCGCGTTTGAGATCCACCCGGAAGGTCGGAATCTCGAATATCAGTGGGTCGGACGGGGACTCGGATTCCACGGCTGCCGGCCGCCGGACGGTCTGGGAGGATTTCAGGCCCAGTTGACCCAGGTAGAACGAGATCTCCGCGGGCTTCAATGAAACACCGAGCAGTTCGCTCACCTTGGCGGGGCGCAAGGTGATCTCCTTGGTCGGGGCGGGATGGGGATAGGCATCCACCACCCCTTCCGCCAGGCTGCCCCCGGCGGTTTCAAGGATGAGCCGCGCGGCGCGCTGGCTGGCCCAATCGCAGATGCCGATGTCGGCCCCGCGTTCAAAGCGATAGCTCGAGTCCGTGCGCAATCCCAGCGACTTGCTGGTGCGGCGAATGTTGGTGGGATTGAAATGGGCCGACTCGATGAGCACATCCACGGTTTGGGGCGTGATCTCCGTGTTCTGCCCGCCCATGATGCCGGCGAGTGCAATGCCCCTGTGGTCATCGGCGATCAGCAGGTGCTCGTTCGTAAGCGTGTGGTCTTGATCGTCGAGCGTCTTGAAGGTCTCACCCGCCCGGGCGCGACGGACAACGATGGTGGGCTGGCCGGCGACGTCTCGGGCGGCGGGGGCGTCTGCGCGATCTCCGGAACCGCTGGGTGCAATCAAGCGGTAATCGAACGCGTGCAGAGGCTGGCCGATCTCCATCATCACAAAGTTCGTGACATCCACCACATTGCTGATGCTGCGAATGCCGACTTTCGTCAGGAGACTCCGCAGCCAGTCCGGGCTGGGGCCGACCTTCACGCCCTGGATCACGCGGGCGGTGTAGCGGGGGCACAACTCGGCATCCTCGATACGGACGGCGACCAGGTCTCGGGTTTGGACATCGGACTTCGAACATTGGATCTCGGGCATCCGCAGCGGATTTCCCGTCAGTGCCGCAATCTCGCGGGCGATGCCGATGACGCTGTTCCAGTCCGGCCGGTTCGGCGTGGTTTCAAGGTCAAAGACCACATCCTTGTCGCCCTGGCCCAGGAAGTCGGCGAAGGGTTGTCCGACCCGGGCGCTTGGCGGCAGGATCAGGAGTCCGTCTTCGGTCTTGAGCCCGATGGATTCCGGATCAATCCCCAGTTCCTCATGGGAGCACATCATCCCGTGCGATTCCACGCCGCGAATCCTGCCCACCTTGATGGTGAAGGGCTTCTCCCCCGCCTTCCTGGGCGCCAGCGTGGAGCCGGGGAGGATCAGCGGGACTTTGTCACCGGCCTTGAAATTATGGGCGCCGCAGACGATCTGACGTTCGCCCTGACCGTCGTTGACACGACAGACGGAGAGCTTGTCGGCGTCGGGATGCTTATCGCGCGAGACAACCTGGGCCACGACGATGCCATCGAACCCGCCGCCCACGTGTTCCACGCCTTCGACTTCCAGGCCGAGCATGGTCAGGCGTTCGGCGAGTTCCCCGGGTGACCAGTCGAAATCAACGTATTGTTTGAGCCATTTTAAGGTGACTTTCATGAGACGCGAGCCGGCGCGGAGAATAGGCGTTCTGAGGGTCGAGTGCCCAGTCAATTCTGACCGGCCCGTTTCCACCGCTGCATCTGATTTTCCAAAATCCGGTTTGAATTGTATTGGCGCGGGCTTTTCAAGTTTGTTATTCACCCCACAGTTCCGCCGCAGGGTGCAGCCGACCGGGAGGGGTGGCGTTTGCGCACTGTGGAAGAACGCCCGGCGGAACTGAGGGAATCAACAATCAACGTCTTCTAACGCTATGGAATACATTCTCATCGCCCTGGTGGTACTCATTGGCCTGCCCATGCTGGTCGCCATCCCTTTCTGCATCCGCAAGATCCAACCCGGCCGGGCGGGCGTGAAGACCGGCTGGGGCGGTCTCAAGGTGTCGTTCGACTGGATGATCCGGGTGCCCTTGCTGCAGACCTATCACATCGTCGATATCTCGGTGAAGAAGCTCGAGATCGCGCGCAAGGGGAAGGACGGGCTGGTGTGCAAGGACAACATCCGGGCGGACATCACCGTGGCGTTCTACATCCGGGTGGATGCCAACGAGGAAAGTGTCCGAAAGGTGGCCCAGATGCTGACCCCCGAGCGCGTGTCGGATGTGGGGCAGTTGCGCGAGTTGTTTGAAGCCAAGTTCTCCGAAGCCCTGAAAACGGCCGGCAAGCAGATGGAGTTTCATGAACTCTTCACCGAGCGCATCAAGTTCCGGGACCGGATCCAGGATACCATCGGCAAGGACCTGGATGGATTCCTCCTGCAGGATGTGGCCATCGACTACCTCGAACAAACCCCGCTGGAGCAGCACGATCCGGATAATGTGCTGGATTCGGAGGGCATCAAGAAGATCACCGAGATCACGCAGCGCGAGGCGGTCATCGCCAACGAATTCACCAAGCGGGCCAGCGTGCAGATCGAAAAGGAGAACGCCGACGCGGACATCGCCAAGCGCGAGCAGCTGCGTCGCAACGAGGAGGACAATGCCAAGCAGACCCGGGCGATCACCGAGGTGAAAGCCACCGAGGAGGCGGAGGCGCGCAAGGTCATCGAGAGCCGGCGGCAGGAGGTCGAATCCCGACGCCTCGAGGCGGATGAGGCGATCAGCCTGCGCACCGAGGACATGAAGCGCGCCGTGCAGGAGCGGGAATACACGGTGACCAAGGAGAAGCAGCGCCTGGCCCAGGAAGCCCAGCAGGAGGGCGAGGAGGCCCGGGTGCGCCGGGAGCGCGTGGTTGCCCTGGCCGACATGGACAAGCAGGTCAAGGTGGCCGATGCCGCCGTCGAGGTGGAACGGAAGCGCGCCGTGGTGGTGGCCGAGCAGAAGGCGGTGGTCCAGCAGGAGGAGGAGAAACTCAATATCGAGGCGCAGATGACCGCCGAACGCGTCCGCCAGGTGACACTCATCGAGGCGGACATGAACGCCAAGAAGGATCAGGTGGAAAAGGTGGTCGCTTCCGAGGCGCAGAAGGAAGTGGAACGCAACCTGGCCGAGGGGCAGAAGATCAAGACCGTGACGGAAGCCGACGCCGCGCGCGAAGCCGCCTTGAAGGAATCCGAACGCATCCAAACCATCGCGGATGCGCAGGCCAAGGCGTCCGAGAAGAAGCGCCATGCCATGGAGCAGGAAGCCGAGGGCGTGGCGGCGCAGGAAGCGGCCAGGGGACTGGCCGAAGCCAAGGTGATCATCGCCAAGGCCGGGGCCCGCAAGGTGGATGCCACGGCCGTCCGGGAAATGGGCGTTGCCGAAGCCGAGGTGGAACAGGTCAAGGGCGATGCGCATGCCCGTGTGACCGAGACCCAGGCGGAGGCCGAGGCGGAGGGCATCAAGGACAAGGAACTCGCCACCGCCGCCGGCATCGAGGCCAAACTGCTGGCCGAGGCCAAGGGCATCGAGGAAAAGGCCAAGTCCATGAAGCTCTTCCAGGCCACCACGCAGCAACACGAGGAATTCCGGCTCAAACTGGCCAAGGAGCGGGATGTCGAACTGGCCGCCATCCACGTCAATCGCGACATCGCCCGCGCCCACTCCGAGGTGGTGGGCGAGGCGCTGAAGAATTCCAAAATCGACATCGTCGGCGGCGAAAACGATTTCTTCGAGAAGATCGTCCGCGCCGTGGGCGGCGGGAAGTCGGTGGATCGCCTGGTCGGCAGCAGCAGCACGCTGACCGACATCAAGCAAACCTTCTTCAACGGTGATCCCGAGCATTTCAAGACCCAGCTGCGGCAGTGGGTCAAGGAGTTCGGAATCAAGACCGAGGACTTGAAGAACCTGACCGTGGCGGCGTTGCTGGCCAGGTTGCTGGCCGGCACCCACGACAGCGCCCTCCAATCAGTGCTCAAATCCGCTCAGGAAATGGCGAGGGATACCGGGCTGTCCGAGGTGATGGCCTCGGTGGCTCTGGGGGACAAGGCGACGGCCAAGGTGTGAGGCCTGGCTGCGCGCGGAGCGTCGCCGGAGACTCGAATCGCTGGCAGCCACCGAGCGACCGGTTGCAGTCATCACTTTGAGAACATGATCCGCATGGTGCGCCCATGATCTGACCGATGGTCCAAACCAAAGATAAAACTCCTTCGGGGAAGTCGGAGGACGCGGTCCGGTCGAAGCCGGATCCCGCCGCGCCGCCTGCCGCTGAGACGCTGGGCAGCGCCACGTATGAGATCATCCGCCAGCGGCTGCGGACGCAGGGGGAATCCCTCCGCGAGTCCATGGCCAGGCTGGATGCCCGGCGGCGCGAGGTGTTCGGATCCATCGAACACAAGCTGCTCCAGGCCGACCGGATCATCACGGCGCACAACTGCGTGCCGCGGGACATGGTGCAGCTGGGTCACGGCCGGTTCCTCTTCGGGTTCAACGTCCAGTTTGGACTCAAGAAGCAGGTGGAATTGGGGGATGTGTTTGCCGTCTACCAGCGGGATGAGGATTCCGGCACCTTCAAGGAAACCGGGCTGGACCCGCTCCAGGACAAGCAGTTTCTCATCGATTTCCAGCGGCTGTACAACGTCTATGAGAAGACCGCCTTCCGCAAATTCTCCGTCATCGAGGGCAAGCTTTACATGGTGTTCGCCACCGGCCCGGGGGCGAATGACATCGCGGTGTTCAAGTGGGCGTTCAACGACGGCCGGCTGCGGTTTGTGGACGGGCGCGCCGAGGCCGAGTATCGGCGGGTGGGATTTCCCGACCCGCACCCGTTTCGGTGGCGCATTCCCGATCGGGAATCGTATCACTACGGCGATCATCCGCACATCTCCATCGAGGACCGCGTGTTCGTGGATTGCACCGGGGGCGACCTGACGATCAAGGTCGAGGACAACACCCGCACGGGACAGGGCATCTATGCCGAGCCGGTCGATGACCGGTACCAGAAGGTGGACGATGCGGAGGTCGGCTATGCCATCCTGGGGCACCTCATCCTGCTCAAGATCCGGCCTTACAAGGAGACCGACACCCGTTACTTCATCTACAATGAGAAGCAGCAATCGGTGGTGCGCGTGGATTCCATCGGCCAATCCTGCGCGCTGCTGCCGGAGGAGCATGGTCTGATCTTTCCGCATGGCTGCTATCTGGCCACGGGCGAGCTGAAGCAATTTGAGGGACGGGAACGCGGCATGATCATGGAGCGGGCCGTGCAGGCGCCGAATGGTGAGGATGTGCTCTACGTCTTCTATAACCGGCTGACGGGCGAGTATGTGCTGATGCCCTACCGTTTGATCCTGCACAAGGTCGAGGAGCGCATCAGCTGCCACGGGTTCACGTTGTTTCCCAACGGGCAGATGGTGCTGTTTCGGGCCGAAGCCGAGCCGCAAAAGCATCACCTGATCCAGCTGCGTCAGACACCCTTCCACGAACCCGGCCACGAGCCGGCGGGAAAGCGGGAGGCCTTTCTTTACCAGGTGGGAAACAAGGAGGTGGTGCGTTGCCTCGCCGAGTGCAACGAGGTGCTGACCCTGGTGCAAAAGGAGCAGCCTTATGCCGCTCTTTACACCGACCTGGTCAAGCGCTGCGGCACCGTGCTGGATGCGTATCCCTGGCTGCGCGGCGAGGAGGGCTTTGGGCTGCAGGCCGCGATCCAGCAGGTGCGCGAGGCGGCCGACAAGGCGGTGGACGAGTTCGACAAGGTGCGCCGCCTGCAGCAGGAGGCGAAACAGCGGGTCGCGCAGGCCCGCCAGCTTTGCGAGGGGCGATTCCAGGAGATGCGCCGTTCCAGCTTCAAGTCGCTCAATGATTATGTGGGCCACTTGACCGCCTTGCGGCAGCTGCGCGGCGAACTCATCACCCTCAAGGAGGTGCGATACGTCGAGGTCGCGCAGGTCGAGGAACTGGAGGCTGCCGTCGTCGGGCAGACGGAAGACTTGTCCGGGGCGTGTGTCCGGTTTCTGCTGCAACCCGAAGCCCTGGAGCCGTATCGCCGGCAGGCGGACGATCAACTCGCGCGGGTGGAATCGATCGCCAAGGTCGCCGAAGGCCGCGAGATCGAGAAGACGGTGGCCGGGGCGGGGGGCGAGCTGGAGATGCTGGTCGAGATCGTCAACAGCCTGAAGATCGAGGACGCCACCGAGACCACGCGGATCATCGACGGCATCACCGCGGTCTATTCCACCCTGAACCAGGTGAAGGCCGCGTTGAAGAAGCGGCTGAAGGCGCTGGTGGCGAGCGAAGGCGCCGCGCAGTTTGCCGCGCAGCTCAAGCTGTTGAGCCAGTCCGCCGCGGGCTACCTCGACCTGTGCGACACCCCGGCCCGGTGCGAGGAGTATCTGAACCGGATCTCTGTTCAGCTGGAGGAACTCGAGGGCGCGTTCGCGGATTTCGAGGACTACACGGTGCAGCTGGCCGAGCGGCGCACGCAGCTCTACGAGGCGTTTGAACAACGCAAGGTCGCGTTGATCGAGCAGCGCAACCGCCGCTCGAACGCGCTGATGACCGCGGCCGAGCGGATCCTCAAGGTGATCCAAAACCGGCTGGCCGGGTTCAAGACGATCGGGGAAATCAACACCTACATGGCGTCGGACCTGATGAGCGCCAAGGTTCGCGAGACGATCGAGCAGCTGGTGGGGCTGGGCGATTCGGTCAAAGCCGACGATTTGCAGGGACGGCTGAAAAGCGCGCAGCAGGAGGCGGTGCGGCAGTTGAAGGATCGCCAGGAGCTGTTCGTGGATGGCCAGGCGATCATCAAGCTGGGCGGGCACCGGTTCAACACCAACACCCAGCCGCTGGACCTGACCGTGGTGAACCGCCAGGGCGTACAGTACCTCCACCTGACCAGCACCAATTACTTCGACCGGATCACCGATGAAGTGTTCCTCTCCCTGAGCGACGTATGGGAGCAGGAGGTGGTTTCGGAAAACGCGTCGGTTTACCGCGCCGAGTATCTGGCCTTTCGGTTGTGGGAATCGCTGCTGAACCGCAGCGGCGGAAGTGAGTCCGCTCATGCCCCCGGAGAGGGACATCCAAGCCGGCTCGCCGTGGCGGCTGCGTCGGAGGAAGCCTGCCTGTCCCTCGTCCAGGAGTTCATCGGTGCCCGGTATCAGGAGGGCTACACCAAGGGGATCCACGACCTGGACGCGGCGCGGATCCTACACGCCCTGGCGTCCGCCCATCTGTCGTTGCAATTGGCCTGCTTTGAACCGGCAGCCCGTGCCTGTGCCGCCGTTTTCTGGCATCGTTTTTGTCCGGCGGAAACCGTTGCGCTTTGGTCCGCGAAACTCAACGGGTTCGCTGCCCGCAATCAGCTCTTTCCCGGCGATGCCACCCAGCAGGATTACATCGCCGCCCTGCAGGGGCTGGTGACGGACTTTGCGCGGCAGACGCGGCTCTTCCCGGAATCCCTGGCGGCCGCGGCCGGGCAATATCTGTTTGATCAACTGATCGCAAGCGACGCATTTGTCGTCACCCGGGAGGCGAACGACCTGGTGGCCCGGTTCGAGCAGCACCTTGCCGTCAAAGGGAGCGAGGCGGTGTTCCGCGAGGTCCGCAAGTCGCTGGAAACGCATCCGGCCAGCGAGCTCGAGTTGATCCGGGACTGGATCCGGGGGTTTCTGCTGGGCCAAACGGAGAGCATCCGTTACCTCGACGAAGTTGCGGCGCTCCTGTTTTGCGGGGGGAAGCTGCGGCGGGCGGTGGTGGAGGCGGAAACGACGCGGGATCTCGATGGCCTCAAAGGCAGCCATGCGGTCATCCGGGGCAACCAGTACCGGTTCGACTATTTCACCTTCCGGCGGCGGCTTGAGCAATTCCAGTGCGAGGTGGTCCCGCGCTTTCAGCAGTTTCAAACACTGAAACAGCAGCTGGTCGAGCGGGAACGAACCCGGCTGCGGCTCGGGGAGTTTCAGCCGCAGGTATTGACCTCGTTCGTGCGCAACCAGCTGTTGGACGAGGTGTATCTGCCGTTGATCGGTGACAACCTGGCCAAGCAGGTGGGGGTGGCCGGCGACCAGAAACGAACGGATCTGATGGGGCTGCTGCTGTTGATCTCGCCGCCCGGCTACGGCAAGACCACGTTGATGGAATACATTGCCAACCGGCTGGGCATCGTGTTCGTCAAGATCAACGGGCCGGCGCTCGGGCACAATGTCACGTCGCTGGATCCGGAGGAGGCGCCCAACGCCGCGGCACGCGAGGAGGTGCAGCGATTGAATCTCGCGCTGGAGATGGGCGACAACGCGATGATCTACGTGGACGACATTCAGCACTGCAACCCGGAGTTTCTCCAGAAGTTCATCTCGTTGTGCGATGCCCAGCGGAAAATCGAGGGGGTCTGGCGCGGCCGGCCGCGCACCTACGACTTGCGCGGACGCAAGATCATCGTGGTCATGGCCGGCAACCCCTACACGGAGAGCGGGCAGAAGTTCAAGATCCCCGACATGCTGGCCAACCGCGCCGACACCTACAATCTCGGCGACATCATCGGCGGCAGCGAACATTACTTCAAAGCCAGCTATCTGGAGAACGCTGTCACCTCGAACCCCGTGCTTGCGCCGCTGGCCAACAAGAGCCAGAAGGACATTCGCGCGTTCATTCGCATGGCGGAGTCCGGCGGCAGGGACGCCGATGGGTTCGAGGGCAGCTACTCGTCGCAGGAAGTGGAGGAGATCCTGTCGGTGATGCGGAAGCTGGTGACGGTGCGCGAGGTGGTGCTGAAGGTGAACCTGGAGTACATCCGCTCGGCGGCGCAGGCGGACGAATACCGTACCGAGCCGCCTTTCAAACTGCAGGGGTCCTACCGCAACATGAACCGGCTGGCCTCCAAGGTGGCGGCGATCATGAACGACAACGAGGTGCGGGCCTTGCTGGTGGATTATTACAAGGGCGAGTCGCAGACGCTCACCACCGGGGCGGAGGCGAATCTCCTCAAGTTCAAGGAACTGCTGGGGGCGCTGACGCCCGAGGAGGCGACACGCTGGGCTGAGATCAAGAAGACCTTCAAACGCAACCTGCTGGCCCACGGCGGCGACCAGTCCGACCCGGTGGGACGCGTCGTGGCGCAGTTGTCCGCGTTCCAATCCGGACTCGAATCCATCCAGCAGACCCTCGAAAGCCAGTTGTCCAAGGCGTCCGCCCCCGCGCCGCTGGTGCTTGACTTCGGGCCGGTGGAAAAGGGGCTGAAGTCCCTGCAGTCCGCCTTGCAGGCAAACGCGGCCAGGGATCAGAACCCGCCGCCGGTGGCCCTGGATCTTGCGCCGTTGGGCAAAAGCCTGGAGTCCCTGCGCGCGACCCTCGAGGAGCGGCTGACAGCGGCCTCGTCGACCGCAGCGCCGCCTGAAGCCGATTTCAGCGTTCTGGCATCCAGGGTGGGGGAGGGGCTCGATGCCTTGCGCGGCGATCTCAAGAATGCCATTGCCGAGGTCCACACCGGTTCGATGGCGGACAAGATGGTGAGCCTGATGCACGAAATGGAAATGCTCCACAGCACGCTGGCCACCTTGAAGGATATCGCCAGCCGTCAGCGCGATTACCTGCGCAGTGTGGAAACCATGCTGGTGGAGCGGGCCAAGGACGGCACCGTGGAGATCCAGCTCACGCAAGAGATGCTGGAAAACGAAGGCGCCTTTCTTGAGCAGTTTCACCGCGCGCTGGGCCAGCAGACCACCGACAACCCCAAGCCTCCCGGGGAGGCTTCCTGAAGGACGATCATGAAAAAGTTTATCAGCACGATCCAAAACCTCAGCGAGCGCGCCGCCCAGTTGCAGGCTGCGGCCCAGAGCGCGCCGCCGAAGATCGCCCAGCTGCGCGAAGCGGTGGCGCTGACCACCGGCCAGCTCAAACAATTGAAAAGCGATGTGACGCTTGGATTGGATGATCTGAAGGCGGACAGCGAGACGCTCCTGCTCGACTCGCTGGTGGAAATCAACGCCAGCGTGCCCGTGTTTCATCAGGCCGGCTACGACCTTGGCGGTGTGGATATGGAACTGAGTCCGATCCATCAGCTCATCGTCCACCTGAACCGCATGGAGGACGTGCCC
>JALOTU010000387.1 GCA_025457725.1 Verrucomicrobiota bacterium | reverse complement strand
GTATAAATCGCCAGCCGACACCGTAGGCCGCCAGATGACCAGATTTTATGCCGCCGGCCCGCTTGACAGCGGCGAGGAGCGAGCATCAAGCCATCTTCACGGCCCGATCACGGCTCAAAATCCACACAAATTCTGCTGAAGAACCCTTTTTTTGATATGATCCTGCAGAATGCAATATATGTCTATTCCATCCCCACAACCATGAAAATGATCGCTCGATTGGGCGCACTGGCTGGTCTAACATTGGCAACCGGAGCCGGCGAAGGCCCCGGACCGGTCTTCCAGCAGGCTTACGTTAAGTCGTCAAACGCCGGGCTGAACGATCAGTTCGCTTGGTCCGGGGGGGGCATCGCGCTCGCGGGCGACACGTTGGTGGCGGGCGCACCGGGGGAGGACAGTTCGGCAAAGGGCGTGGACGGCGACCAAGGCGACGGGCTGGATCCGACACCCCGAAATCCGTCCGACGGATTCGACGCCGGGGCGGCTTATGTCTTCTTGCGTTATGGATCGGGTTGGTCGCAGCAGGCCTACCTGAAATCGACGGACACGGCATCAAACGATGCTTTCGGCCGGGCGGTGGCGGTTTCGGAAGACACCGTGGTGGTTGGCGCGGTGGGGGAGGACGGAAAGCAGGACGGGGTTCCCTATGAAGGCGCCGCCTACGTGTTCGTGCGGGAAGGAAACACCTGGCGGCAGCAGGCACGCCTGAATGTTCCGGGAGATTCGGAGAACAAGGGTTTTGGCGTTGCGGTGGCGATCTGCGGGGACATCGTGGTGGTTGGAGCTTCGAACGAGCGCGCCGCGCCGACGGCTGAGGGGGAAAAACCCGGAAGCGTGGAGAAACTGATGGCCGGAGCGGCCTACGTGTTCGTGCGGGAAGGCGGGGAATGGAGGCGGCAGGCCCGCCTTGGGGCATCGAACGCGCGCTACAAACTGCATTTCGGCACTTCGGTGGCGATCTCGGGGAATACGATCATCGTCGGCGCGATCGGGGATAACAGCGCCGCCGGAGGCGTCAACGGGGACCAGACTGATGACAGTGCCCTTGGCGCGGGTGCCGCCTACGTGTTCGTGCGTGACGGGACAAAGTGGAGCCAGCAGGCCTACCTCAAGGCACCCAAGCCGGGGAAATTTGATGAATTCGGCACCGCGGTGGCGATTGCGGGCGAAACCGCGGTGGTGGGCGCGGTGGCCGCCAAAGCGGCGAAGGCTGCGAACGGGAGGAAAAGCGATGGCCAGAGAGACAAGGACAACGGCCCGGGCGCGGCTTTCGTGTTCATGCGCGAGGGCAACGTATGGAGCGAACAGGCATCCTTGACGCCACCGCAGTTCGAAGGAGGCGAGGAGTACGGATGTTCGGTGGCGATCAGCGGGGATCACTTGGTGGTCGGGGCAAAACGGACACGCGACCGAAGCACCAAACGCCGGGACCATCCCGGGGCAGCTTACGTTTTCACCAGGAAGGACGCCACTTGGGATCAAGGCGCTCCGCTCCGGGCTCCCCACGTGAAACATGGTGACCAATTCGGTGGAAGCGTTGCCATTTCCGGCAGCACGGTCGTGGTGGGGGCAGTCGGCGATGACAGCTACGCGAGAGGCGTGAACTTGGATCGGGACGAAAAGGACGAAGGCAACCAGAATTCAGGGGCCGCCTATGTCTTTGAAATGACGGGCACCGGGAAAGCCCGAACGACTCCGGCGGGTGCGGGCGATGGGCAGGGAACCATCGAAGAGCGGCTCTGGGGTTACTGGGCGACGGACTGGGATGCCATGGCGGAGTCTTGGCAACCCGCGGTAAAGGGCTGGGCCGAAATGTCAGCCGCCGGCCGGGGCTTGGCCGCCGCGGAAAAGAAGGTGGTGGAGGAACTGAAGGAAGTTTACGGGGCGATGACAGTGGAGATCAAGAAAGGGGAACTCACCCTCTATCAGGATCCCGGCCGCCCCGATCGGATGACTTACGTTCCCGCGGCGTCGGACCCCGCGACCCGCGCGCTGGAACTGAAGACGAGCAAACCCGGCGGTGCCGCGGGCACATGGCGGGCCGTTCTCAACGGCGATCGACTCACCCTGATGGAATCCGGGGATGAAGGTTCCCCGCTTCCGCTGGTGCTCAACCGGATCGATGCGGCCGCCTTCGAGAAGCGCAACAAGTCGGCGGAGGAGCATTTCAAAGACCGGAAGGCAAAGTTACAGGGTGCCGAGGAGGCAATGAAAGAAGAGCCTGCGGAAAGCACTGAGGGGCGGAAGGAATCTGGGGAATCACCGGACTGAAAAACCCCCTCAAGCCCCATTTCACCGCCCTCCTGTCTTTGCGGTGGCTACAACAGGCAGGCCGGCCCGACCCAATGTCTCTTTCAGAAGCCACCCCCAGAAAGCAAACGCCTTCAAAAATTGTTGCGCCTGGCCCCGGGCAAAAAAGAACCCGGCGGAAACCGAAGCGCATGGGGGGGGAGAGACTGCCTTCGGGTTCCGCCGGGTTTCTTGTCCGGGGTGTGTGCGCCGCGATTCCTTGGGGGGTTAAGGTGGCTCGCGGCAACAGGATCAAGTTATCCCTTTTCCGGCCGTTCCGGTATTCCGTGAACGCGTGTGCGGAATCACGCAGGGTCCATACGCCCCGGATTCCGTTTGCCCGAAGCCACGTCGCTGCCAAATTGATCCCGTGTGCAACACCTACGTCATTTGTCCAAAACGCGGTGCCAAGGGTCTGGCACAGCGCGTCAGCGAGGCGACGGCACGGCTGGCGTCCGAGCTGGTGCGCAAATCCGATCCCGGTGTGGTGGTCCGCGCCGACGGCCGCGTGGAGCTAATGCGCTGGGGTTTCCACCGGGAGTTCAACCCGTCGATCAACAATGCGCGCGCCGACAAGCTGGAGGGAGGCATGTGGCGGGATGCGTTCCAGGAACGCCGCTGCGTAATCCCGATGTCCCTGTTCTACGAGTGGGGGCTGGGTGTCAGCGGGCGGAAGCAGGCGCATGAGTTCCGCGACCCGGATGACGACTACCTCTGGGCGGCCGGGATCTGGGAGACGAACCCGGAGCTAGGACCGTGCTACACCATGGTCACCACCGCCGCCTCGCCGCTAATGTCGCCGATCCACGACCGCATGCCGGCGCTGCTGAGACCGGAGGAGATGGCGGAGTGGTTGGCCGGAAACGGTAGATGGGATTTCCAGCCATTCACCGGGGCACTGGTGGTGAAACCATGCGAGAGCCCGCTGGCGAAGCGAAAGGGTGAAGATTCGCGGCAGGGGGAGTTGTTTTGAGAAGGTGCGGC
>JALOTU010000386.1 GCA_025457725.1 Verrucomicrobiota bacterium | reverse complement strand
TCTCGCTGCAGTGTTCGTGATCCAACCCGTGTGTTGTCCGTCCGGCGTGACCTGAAGCCAGCCGGCCTTTTCATCCAACACGCGCACCTCGGTTCCCATGCCCAGGGTCGATGCGCTTTGGGACTCCTCGAACGGGCCGCGTCGCATCACCGTTTCACGCGGTAAGACCACTGCGATGCGCGTGTTCGCTCGCGTGCTCGCCAGCCAAAGGGTCGAGGCCAGCAACAGCGTCGCCCCCGCCCCGGCAAGGAGGGTCCACGAGCGGAGCGCCCTGCGCCAGGCGGGACGTAATTGTCCCATGGCCAAAAGACCAAAGAACGCCCAGAACGCAGCCGTGGTCATCCCCGCCCATTCTCCCAGGGTGAGTGTCGCAGCCTTCTGTTCGATCCAACCCGGCCGGTAACTGGGTCCGCCCGCCCGGATGTCCGGATCGCGTGGAGCCAGTGATTCGGCGATCCGGTACTCGGCAATGGCTTGCCCGATCTGGCCGGACTTGAACCACGCGTTGCCCAAGTTGAAATGAAGCGCCGGCAAAGGGCCGTTGGTTGTCAATTCCTGGTAGGCCTGGATTGCGTCCTGAAACCGGCCTTCCTCATAGAGCCTGTTGGCCTGCTCGAACGTCGCGGGTTCGGCCCATGCGACGTTGGCAGCCCAGACGACGAGCGCGTGGAGGGACAGGCGGAGGAGCCGGCTCATGGTCGGACCTCCTGTAATTCACGCAGTGCCTTCTCCAGTTTCGGGACCCAGGCGGCCAGTTCCTGTCTGTCGCGCGTGGGAGCGTACCGGGCCACGTTGCATGCCTGGAACAGTTCGTGAAGCTGGGCCAACAGAGGATCACTCACGCCAAGGCAGCCGAGCTTTTCATCCACCACGGACTCCGTGATACCCGAGGCCGGCTGGTCCAATACCAGGCCCAATTGCTCCTGGAGCAAATGAAAGACGGCGGCAAAGAACGGCTCAGAATCTCCGGCTTCCGCATGAGCCCGCACGTCCGTCAACCCTCGATCCACGGCGCGCCGGACCTGTTGTTGGCGTCGCAACCTGGGGTCACGTTCCAGCGCCTCCCGGCGCTTCCGCCAAACCAGCGTCCCCAACCACGCGAGCACGGGCACGGCATTCCAGGCACACAACCGACCGACCAGCTCTGCTGGCCCAAGACCGGGTTGGGCTGGTCCCAGTCGCTGTTTGATGTGGACGATGTCCTGCCGGGGCGTTTCAGCCTGCTGCGACGGGTTGGCTGCGGCAACCATGGGCGCTGGTCTCGATCCTGCCGGCATGACCTCCAATGGTGTGGACGGATGCGTGAGCGTGCGGTAGGTGCGGGATTGCGGATCAAAGAAGCTGAATTCAATGGGGGGCAGCGCATGGATCTCGGTGTTCTCCGGAATGACGATCTGCTCGACCGTCTTCACCCCCGCAAGTCCGTAATCGTCCGTGGTGTCCAGCTTGATCTCCGGTTCATAGGTTTTGAAATCGCCTTTCACCAGCGGGTTGGGAAAGGTGATCGAGCTCATGTTCCCCTGGCCAGAGATCTGGACACGGACGGTGATGGGGTCGCCGACCGTGACGTTTGTAGGGCCCGCGCTGACGGACATCGCGAAATCCCCGATGGCACCGGAAAAACTCGAAGGGGCATCTTCCGTCGGCAACGGCAGCACCTCCAATGGGTGTGCCGGAAGCGATAGGGGCACACGGTGGGGCTCTGTTTGCTGAAAGAGTCCAAAACCAAACCCGCTGAACGGATCGTTGCGTCGCCTGGGGGAGGGGAGTTGGACCACCACGCTGCTCTCCACCGGGCCCAGCAGCAGGGGTCCGGTTTTCAACGGGGTGAGGGGGATTTGGATGGGCCAGACGCTCACCACCTGTCCGCCGTACTGGGCCTGCCGCCTTTGAGCCTGCATGGGTTGTCCCGCCAGCCAGCCCGGACCGGAAAAATCGGGCATCTTGAATTCCGTCGGATTGGAGGCGTTGCCCCGCAGCAGCAACTGGAGTTCGACCACGATGGTTTCGCCCAGGTAAACCTGGTTCCGCGGCACCACCAACCGTAGCAGCGCGAGGGCCTGGCCCGGGTCCGCCTGTGTCGTGCCCACCGCCGTCAGTTGCAGCGGCTGGCTTTGGAACGTCTCATCCCCGATCCGGGCGTTGAGCGGTGGGATGTGGAAGACATTGGTCTGGGTGGGACGCAGGTAGTAGGTCACGCTGAACGTTTCGGTGCGTTGTCCGTTGACGATGTTGACCGACCGACTTTGCTCGGGCCCGCTGACCACCAATCCCGGGAGGTTGGGTGAAGCTGGCTGCGTCCGATGCCAGCGACACGGTGTGGGTCGTGGTGACCACAAAAAGCAGCAGCAGGCGAATTCCTTGCAGAATCCGCCTGATTGGAGTGGATCTGTGCTTCCGTGTCTCAACCCTCATTGTTTCAGGAGGCCACAGTCTGGTGCCGGGATGCCGCCTCGGGCAAGCACCCAGTCGGCCCCCGTAATGCAAATGACAGCGAGCAGGCCGGAATTGTTCGGAAATAGGCGAGGAACCTCCGGCCCAGAAACTTGACGCGGTGGCGTTGGGTCAGTGCCCTCGATGGCTTCGCCCACAGCCGGCCGTTGATGCAGAGCTCAGCGTTTGCGGAGAGCCTGTTTTGCGTGCTTTCCGAGAGCGGAGAGCAAGCCGTCAATGGTGTGTTCCCCGGCTTCGATGGCAGGTGCCAGATCAAGCAACCGGATGGCCTTGGTGGTTTCCGGCCCGATGCTTGCCAGTTTCAAACCCGGAAATCTCTTGAGCAGGGCGTTCAGGTTAAATCGGGCATGAAAGTGCTCCACGGTTGAACCGCTGGTGAAGGTGATCCAGTCCGCGCCTCCATCGAGAAGCGACCGGGAATCCGCGCTCGATTCATCGGACTCCGCCATGGTTCGATAGACCGGGATGTCGTCGACAATCGCGCCTTCCTTTTCCAGGAGAGCGGGCAATTCCGGGCTGGCGATTTCCGCGCGCAGGAGGCAGATCCTCAGGTTTTCCACATCGCCGTCCGCCATCATGGCCTTGGCCACCTGCGCCCCGGTTGCCTCCCGTGGCATCGCATTAACCTCGAGCCTTCTGGCGTGCAGCTCCTTTGCAGTGCCCGGGCCGACGGCGGCAATGCGCACCCCCCCGATGTCGCGCGCATCATGAAAGCCCTTGTCGAAATAGTCAAAAAAGCAGCGCACGCCGTTGGGGCTTGTAAAGACCAGCCAGTCGTACTCGTGGAGCCCGACAATGGCTTGCTTTAGGGGCGTGAGGTCGCCGGGAGGGGCGGTTCTGATGCAGGGAATCTGAAGCGTCTCGGCCCCCTGCTCCGTGAGGGACTGAACCAATTCCCGAGCTTGGGCCCTCGATCGCGTCACCACCACCCGCTGCCCGAACAAGGGGAGCCGCTCAAACCAGTTCAAGTGGCGGCGCAGGTTGACGACCTCGCCAATCACCGCAATCGAGGGTGGAGCAAGCTTCGCCCGGCAGGCGAGGTCGCTGATATCGGAGAGAGTGCCGGCAATGGACCGTTGTCGCCCCGTGGTTCCCCCACTGATCATGGCAACCGGCATGGTCGCCGGCATGCCGTGCCTCATGAGCGCCGCGGCGATGCGACCAATGTGCTCGGTTCCCATCATCACCACCTTGGTTCCGGGACTCCGCGCCTCCGCAGCCCAGTCAATCCTGCAGTCGGGAGCGTCGGGATCCGCATGGCCGGTGAGAATGGTCAGTTTGGAAGTGAAGTCACGGTGGGTGAGGGGGATGCCCGCGTAATTTGGCACGGCGGCGAATGAAGAAACCCCGGGCACGACCTGGAACGGAATTCCGGCCTTCGCCAGCGCCTCCGCCTCCTCACCGCCACGGCCGAAGACGTAAGGGTCCCCGCCCTTCAATCGCACCACCGTGTGTCCGGCCTCGGCCTTTTCCACCAGCAAACGGATGATCTCCTCTTGCGGGATGCGCCGTCCGTGCGCCCGCCGTCCCCCAAAGAGAATCTCAGCCGCCGGCGGCGCAAGCCGCAGCAGTTCCGGGTTCACCAGCGCGTCGTGGATGACAACATCCGCCTTCCGCAACAGGTCTGCACCGCGCATCGTGATCAATCCCGGGTCGCCGGGTCCGGCTCCGACGAGGTAAACAATCCCTTTGGATTTCATTGGACGGCAAGGCTAAGCCGTCGGTTTGAAATCGGAAAGCCGGGAATCAAGGTGAACCGGTTGAGGCCGTGGAAACTTGCCTTTTCCGGCAAAACCCGGGGAGGGGAGACGTGGAAAGCGAACAACGCCGGAGGGGAATCCGGCGTTGTGCGAGGACGCAATGTGCGATGGCCGCTTAAGACTCGGCAAAGACAGGTTCGATCGTGATCTTCTCACTGCCGCTCGGCTCGATTTCGCCGTCCCTATCCGAGCCCGAGAACGCCAGGTAGA
The DNA here is from genome assembly GCA_025457725.1 of Verrucomicrobiota bacterium. Lineage (GTDB taxonomy): Bacteria > Verrucomicrobiota > Verrucomicrobiia > Limisphaerales > DSYF01 > JALOTU01. The sequence continues at coordinate 1,134 of JALOTU010000386.1, read as the reverse complement.
GGAAGGCGAACAGATTGGTGACAGGCAGGATCAGAAACAGCGTCACCCACAGGCTCTTGCCGCGGGCTTGCACGATCTTGACGCACCAGACCAGCGCGGCCACCAGCTGGAGAATGGACGTGACCGCTCCGACCAGGGAAAGGGTCTGCATGCCCTTGGCGATCGCCTCGGGCTCGCCACGCAGAAACAGCAAGGGCATGGCGGCGGCCACCAGCAGGGGGCTGATCCAGAAGAAGAACCAGAGCAACGACATTCCCGCTGCCCTGAGCATGGGAATCAGTTGCAGGATGGGCAGCCAGATCAAAAACCCGGGTTCAGCTCCGGCCTTTTGGACGATCAGTTTGAGGCAGTAGCAGATGAACAAGTACAGTCCGAACACAATGGCCGCCGCTCCGATCAGTATGGGCAGAAGCTTCTTGAGTTCTTCGGGACCGGGTTGGAGGGATATCGGAGGCATCGCTGCGCCAACGACTGCCATGTTGTCTTCCCCATTGGGATTTTGAGGGAGGGGAAGGGATGCGGATTCCAGGACTTTCGCCAGTGCGGTGGGGAGCTTGTTTTGGTTGGCCTTGGCCTCGGCTGCGGCAATTGCCTCCGGTGATCCCGGTTCCAGGGGCTTTGCCCCCAAACCCACGCGCCAGAGGGTCTCCGGATCCAGATCCTTGATCTTCACGTTGGCCATGCCCTGCGAGTGGAGGATGAAAATGTCTGTATCGTTGTGACCTGTGACTGTCACCTTTTCATACAGATCCGTCTTTGTCTTGATGCTGCTGAGCTTGATGTCGCCGGCGATGGAAGCCGTGTTGAGCAAGAGGGCCAGCCCGATCCCGAGCAGCACGGCCATCACGGATCGTATGACGAGACTGATTACGCGGTTCTGCATATATATCCAGGTTGTTCCTGAGGATTCACATGATCTTCCCACCATTGGGTGTCGTATGGGGTCAGGCAGAAGGCATGCCAGCGCTCCGTTCCGCCACAATCCAGTGGGATGCACCCGCTTGCCACCGGCGCGTCGCCGGACTACCTTCGCCGCCCTATGGAAAAGGTCGTCATCATTGGATCCGGTTGCGCGGGATGGACCGCGGCACTGTATACCGCCCGGGCAAATCTCAAGCCGCTGGTCCTGACCGG
>JALOTU010000385.1 GCA_025457725.1 Verrucomicrobiota bacterium | reverse complement strand
ACGGTTGCTGCAGGATCTGGACACCATCGACTGGAGCGAGTCGCTGAAGGAAATGCAGCGGAACTGGATCGGGCGCAGCGAAGGAGCGGAAGTCGACTTTGAGATTGCGGATTGCGGAGTGCGGAGTGCGGAATCGGGGCAGCGCATTCGTGTCTTTACCACCCGGCCCGACACGCTCTTCGGCGCCACCTACATGGTTCTCGCGCCGGAACATCGCCTGGTGGACCAGGTCACCACGGAGGAACAATGGTCAGCGGTCGAAGATTACCGGGAACACACCGCCCGCAAGTCGGACCTCGAGCGCACCGAACTCGCGAAGGAGAAGACCGGCGTGTTCACCGGGGCCTATGCCATCAACCCGGTCAACGGCGGGAGGATTCCCATCTGGATTGCCGATTACGTACTCGCGACGTATGGCACCGGAGCCATCATGGCGGTGCCCGCGCATGACAGTCGCGACCTGGAGTTCGCCACGAAATTTCATCTGCCGATCGTGCAGGTGGTTCAGCCCGACGACGAGAAAACGGAGTGGCAGGGTTTTGTGGGCGATGGCACATCGGTGAATTCCGCCGGCCCTGAAGTATCCATCACGGGACTGCGCACGGCCGAAGCCAAACAGAGGATCACGGCGTGGTTGGAGGGGAAGGGGCTGGGCAAGAAGACCATCAACTTCAAGCTGCGGGATTGGCTGTTCAGCCGGCAGCGCTACTGGGGTGAACCGTTCCCGATCATTTGGAAGAAGGACACTGAGGGAAACCTCCATCACGAGGCCCTGCCCGAAAGCGAATTGCCGCTGTTGCCGCCCGCGTTGCAAGACTACAAACCCACCTCCGACGGCCAACCGCCATTGGCCCGAGCCACCGAATGGCTCACCTTGGCAGACGGCTCCATCCGGGAAACCAACACCATGCCGCAATGGGCGGGAAGCTGCTGGTATTATCTGCGGTATCTGGATGCGAAGAATGCCGACCAGTTCGTTGGCAAGGAAGCCGAGCAATACTGGATGGGGGCGGGTGAAAATCAGCAAGCCCGGACGCCCGGCGTGGACCTTTATGTAGGCGGGACGGAGCACGCGGTGTTGCACCTGCTCTATGCGCGCTTCTGGCACAAGGTGCTGTTCGACCTCGGGCACGTCTCCACCGCCGAGCCGTTCCACAAGCTGGTCAACCAGGGGCTGATCCTGGGCGAGGACGGGCAGAAGATGTCCAAGAGCCGCGGCAACGTGGTCAATCCGGACGACGTCCTCAGGGAGTTTGGCGCCGACGCCTTTCGCCTCTACGAAATGTTCATGGGCCCGTTGGAGATGGTGAAACCATGGAGCACGGCCGGCGTGGCCGGCGTCTACAAGTTTCTCGGTCGCGTCTGGAGGCTGTTTGTGGACGAGGAAAGTGAAACGGAGTTTGAACAGGCGGAGACCCTGGCGAACGCCGGTGACCACGGAAGTGACGCCAGCCAGCGGCTCAATCTCATCAGGCTGCATCCCGCGGTGAAGGACGTCACCCCGGATTCGGCGCAGCTCAAGACGCTGCACACCTGCATCAAGAAGGTCACCGAGGATCTGGAGGCGTTTCGATTCAACACCGCCATTTCGGCCATGATGATCTTCGTGAACGAGGCCATCAATTGGAAGATCCGGCCGGCCTCCGCGTTGCGCGAGTTTCTCATCCTGCTCCAGCCCTTCGCGCCGCACATCGCCGAGGAGCTCTGGGAGAAGCTGCGGGCCGGCGATCCGCGCAGGACGGATCTGGCGCTGGGGTATCAGCCCTGGCCGGAGCACGATCCCGAGGTGCTGGTGGAAGACTCCGTTGAGATTCCCGTCCAGGTGAACGGCAAGCTGCGTGAGGTCATCCGGGTCCCGGCCGACATCACGCCCGAGGCACTGGAGCAGCTCGCCGTCCATGCCCCCAAGGTGAAGCCTTTTCTGGAGGGAAAAACCATCCGCAAACGCATCGTGCTGCCCGGACGGCTGGTCAACCTGGTCGTGGGCTGAAACGAGGGGCCATTGTCAAATCGCGCGCGGGGACTACAATGACTCCGGTGAACTGGCTGACCCGACGGGAACAAGTTGTGCTGGTAATGCTGCTCGGTTTGTTCATTGTGGGCTGGAGTGTGAAGCTCTGGCGGGAGGCGCGGGAGCCGGGAGCCCGCATCGAGGTCACTGACCGCTGATATGCAGGAACTGAATTTTGACGAGATTGTGGAGCGGATTGTGGACAACGATCCGCGATATCCGCGCGAGGCCTACGGGCTGGTGCGCGAGGCGCTGGATTTCACCCAGCAGCTTGTGCACAAGAAGAGCCGCGGCAAGGTGCGTCACGTCACCGGTCAGGAATTGCTGGATGGGATTCGGGAATATGTGCTGCAGCAGTTCGGTCCGATGTCCATCACGGTGCTGGAGGAATGGGGCATTCGGAATTGCAGCGACATCGGCGAGGTGGTTTTCAAGATGGTTGAGAACCGCCTGCTGGCCAAGACCGAGGAGGACAGCCGGGCCGATTTTGCCAAGGGCTATGACTTCGAAGAGGTGTTTCGGAAACCCTACCTCCCCTCCTCCAAGCTCAAGGCCAACTCCCCGGTCCGCGGGCTGAAGCCAAAACCCTCCGAACCGAAGGCGTAACCGTCACTTCGCCCTGGCCCGGCAACCGGGCGGCGCACGCCCGGACCGCGCCATCCTCCGGGGGCGCAGAGGCCTGCGACCTTCGACCACCCTCATCCCCGATTCAAGCAGACCTCCCGGCTGACCCTGGCTTGCCGCGGGCCGGTGATGTCCCGCGGTCCGGCAGCATTACTCGAAGTTGGTGACGTTTGCCTCGACCGGGATCGACGGTTTATGACCGAACTTCCGGCAGAGCCATTCGGCAGTTTCGCGCCAGTCCACCCCTTCCGCGAGAACGTCGCCGCCGAAATTGCCGATGTAAACCAGGTTGGTCCCCAGCGGCACAAAGGAGCCGCTGCCGGAATCCCCGCCACGAATCCCTCGATACCAGGCCGCGAAGTTGGTCACGGTGGTCGCCTGCGGCCAGAGCTGTTTGTCGCCGCTGCCGATGAAGCGCGGCAAATTGACCAGGCCGCCCACTTTCAGCGCCATGTCCGGACTTCCCCATAAGGCCGGCTCGACCGAGGCGGGCATGGCATTGGACAGGACGAACATCCTCGTGTCCACCGCCTGACCCGTCACGGTGTTGGTCAGCAACCGCGAGTATTGGGCGTAGGCGGTGTGCACCTTGCCGTTCCGATCCAGGAATCGCCATTCCGCACCGATGCCCTGTCCGTCGGA
>JALOTU010000384.1 GCA_025457725.1 Verrucomicrobiota bacterium | reverse complement strand
CCGACCACGAGCACGGCGAACGCCACCACAATCTGGCTCAGTTGCACCGGATTGCCGCTGCTGCTGAACAACTCCATGTTCCACACCTGGCGGAACCAGCTGGATACCGTGGAGACAATGCTCGATGCGGTTTCCTGCAGCGCTGATTGCGGTTCGTTCATCGGGGCGTCCTGCCCGCGATACTCAACCGAAGTGATCTTTGTGGCAAGTGCGGAGCGAGCCGCCCTCCTCGCTCTTCCCATCCAGCCGTTGCGCAGCGTCGCCTCCTGGGACATGCTGGGGGCGCGATGAAGGAACTGCCCCACACCCGCTCGTGTTTCGTTTGTGGCGAGTCAAATACCGTCGGCCTGAAGCTCCGGTTTCATGACGACGGAACGCGGGTGCTGACGTCTTTCATCCCCCGGGTCGAACACATCGGCTTCAAGGGCGTGACGCACGGCGGCCTGCTGGCCACGGTGCTCGATGAAATCATGGTCTGGGCGTGCGCGGTGCGGACCCGGCGCTTTGCGTTCTGCGCGGAAATGACCGTGCGCTTCCTTCAACCGGCCTCGCCGGATGTCGAGTTGAAGGCCACTGGAAGACTCGTGGAGAATCGTCGCGACCGGATCTTCCTGGCGGCGGGAGAATTGACGGATCCCTCGGGAACGATTGTCGCCACGGCAACGGGCAAATACCTGCCGCTCAAGGCGGAGGATGCCCGGGGAATGGTGGAGGATTTTGTCGGGGACGCCGGGGACCTGTTGGCGCCGTAGCCGCCCAAGGGGCGGCTAGTTCGTCTCCAGTTGGATCGCGTGCCGCTCGAGCGTGGTGCCCTCGAACTGGGCCAGGGCTGCCAGCGACTTGTTGTATTCCGTGAGGGCGCTGATTTCGGAGGAGCGTGCGGAGGTCAAATCGCGCTGCAGGCGGAGCACTTCGAAGCTCGTGCTCTTGCCGTTGGCCAGTTTTTCCTGCTCGGCCTCGAGGGCCGCCTCGGCGTAGACCCGCGCCAAGCGGGTCGCTTCCACTTTCCGGTAGCTGCCCCGGGCGGTTTTGACGGCGTTGTCGATCTCCGCCATGATGCGCTGCTCCAGATCCTTCATGTAGAGCACGCTTTGCTCGACCTGCGCGCGGGCGTTGCGATGCCGGGCCCGGGCTCCAGTGTTGCTGATGGGAATGGAAAAGACGGCTCCGGCACTCCAGAACGGCTGCCCGCCTTCGCCATACTGCGTGAACAACCCTGAAAACTCCACGTCCGAACCGGAATGCCCATAGCTGGCAAAGGCATCCAACTGGGGGTAAAGCTGGTTCCGGGAATACTTCAGCTCGATATCCCTCTGGTCCATCACCAGCCATTGCTGGATCACCTCCGGCCGCTTCGTGAGCCCTTTGTCCCAGCTGTCCTGCAAGTCAAACACCTGCGGCACGGCGGTCATGGCATCCGCCGGGATCAGGTCCACCTGGTGCCATTCCGCGTAGTCATCCGTGATGGCCCGTCGGAGCACGTTCTGCCTCAAACCCAACTCCTGTTCCGCGGACACCAGATCGGCTTCGCGCGCCGCCACCTCGGCTTCCGCCTGCTTTTCGTCCAGCGGCGCCAGGGCCCCGACTTCCACGCGCTTGCGGTTTTCCTCCAGTAACTGTCGGGCCAGCTGCACCCCCTTCTCCTGCACCTTCACGTTCTCGCGAGCGGCAACCAGATCGTAGTAGGCGTCCTCCACCGCCGTCACCAGCTCGATGAGCCGCTGGCGATAAAGCTCCCGGGCCCCGGCCAGTTGCTGCTTGGCGACGGTGATGTTGAGCCGCGTGCCGTCAATCCAGGAGTTCTTCAACAACGGCTGGGTGACGGCGGCCTGAACATATCCCTGCGAATTCTCAAACGGAAGGCTGATGTAAACCTGGTTCGTGATGTCGAATACTCCGCGGCTGCCGGTGGTGTTGGCCGCCCGCGCCGTCAGATCATAGGTCATGCCCCAGGGCAACAACCCGTTGATGCCCCCGGCCAATGAGTCGGTGTCGCTGGTGGAGGGCGGAATGATGCGCTGCTCGGCATCCAGGCCGCCGGCGGTCTGGTCGTAGTCGTGCTGGCCCCGAAAGGTCAAAGTGGGATCATAGCCGGCGTAGGCCAGGGACAGGTTGTTTTGCGCAAACACCGGTTCGTAGCGCTCAACCCGCAAACTCAGGTTGTGCTGAATCGCCCGCTCCAGGCATTCTTCGAGGGTCAGCAATCGTGTCTCGGCCCGGGCGGGCGGGCTCGCACCCAACGCGCAGCCCAACAGGCCCAGGATCCATAAGCGGTGCAGGTCCATGAACCTTCAGAATAGAAGCGAAACCTTCCACACGTCAAACTTTGGCCACCGCATTCTGTCGCAGCGTCGCAGCAGGCGCACTCGGTTTCTGGCAGGTTGGTTTCCCTCGCCCCTCCGGAAGGGCAGAAGGATCAGGGGTGGGGAGCCGCGGCTGCTCGATTCAACCGGTCCGCCACCGCGCGCCAGGCCGGCAGATCCGGAACGCCCTCGACCACGATGACCCGGACAGCCCCGGCATCACAGCGATGCAATTCCGCATACAACGCCCGCGCGAACGCCTCCGCGTCGTGCGGAATCACCGACACCCCGGCCAGACCCTCGCCCGACGGCAGCCGGGTGTGGGCGACAACATGGGTCACCGCCGGCGACACGGACATCGACTGCAATTGTCGTAGCAAGTCCTGTTCATCCGACCAGGCCAGCACCAGCAGCCGGGCCCGGGGCGCGTAGTGTTTGCTCAGGAGACCCGGGCTCCTCAGCACCTCCCCGCTCTCCCCTGCCCCATGCCGGAGCCGGCCGGTCACCGCGAGCAACGCCTCCTCGTGTACCATCCCGGGACGGAGCACTCCTGGCGGATCAACCGTCATATCCACCACCGTGGATTCAATGCCCACCTGCGACTGACCGCCATCCACAATCAAGGAAATGCGATCGCCCAGTTGATCCTGCACGTGCGCGGCGTTCGTGGGAGAGAGGCGGTTGGAGAGGTTAGCGCTGGGGGCGGCCAGCGGAAAGCCGCATTTCCGAATCACCGCCTGCATGAACGGATGTGACGGCCAGCGCACCCCCACGGTTTCGCCCCCCGCGGTGACGTTGTCCGGTATCCCGGCCGCGCGCGGCACCACCAGCGTGAGCGGCCCCGGCCAAAAGGCGCGGGCCAGCCGATCCGCCAGCTCCGGCCAGCCGGCGGCGCATTCGCGCGCCATGGCCAGCCCGGCCACATGAACGATGATGGGATTGTGCGCCGGACGTCCCTTGACCTCATACAACCGGGC
>JALOTU010000383.1 GCA_025457725.1 Verrucomicrobiota bacterium | reverse complement strand
TGACACTCATTTTCGGTCCGGACGAAACGATCCCCGATGCCATCAGTGAGATCTCCCGGAGGTTTCTCGGAGAAACACTGTCCTACTGGCGGGAATGGGTGCGTGATCTCGGCATCCCCTTTGAGTGGCAGGACGAGGTGATCCGCGCCGCCATTACCCTCAAGCTCAATGCTTTCGACGACACCGGCGCCATCATCGCCGCCATGACCACATCGATCCCGGAAGCGCCCGCTTCATCGCGGAACTGGGATTACCGCTACTGCTGGCTGCGGGACGCCTATTTCGTTGTCAACGCCCTGAACCGGCTCGGAACAACCCGCACGATGGAGCGCTATATCAGCTATATGGTCAATCTGGTGGCGGATGCGCCAGACGGTATGGTACAGCCGGTCTACGGCATCGACGGCCGCGCCCATCTTGAGGAACGCGAGATCGCCTCGTTGCCCGGTTACCGCGGCATGGGCCCGGTCCGCGTCGGCAACCATGCCTACAACCTGCCCCAGCATGATGTGTACGGATCGGCAATCCTGGCCGTCGCCCATGTCTTTTTTGACCGGCGGCTTACCCACCGGGGCGATGCGGCCCTGTTTCACCGGCTCGAACCCCTGGGCGAAACCGCCACCCGGGTCCACGACCAGCCGGATGCGGGACTGTGGGAACTGCGCGGCTTGAAACGTGTGCATACCTTCTCCGGCATCATGTGCTGGGCAGCCTGCGATCGCCTGTCCCGGATCGCTGCAAGCCTTGGACTCGGTGATCGCGCGGCTTACTGGTGCGCGCAGGCAAAGCGGATCCGCGACGCCGTCTGTGAGCGGGCCTGGAACGACCGGAAACAGGCCTTCACGGCCACCTTCGGCGGGGATGCGCTCGACGCCAGCCTACTGCTGATGCATGATGTGGGGTTTCTTGCGGCGGATGACCCCCGCTTTGCATCGACGGTCGCCGCCATTGAACAGGAGCTGCGTCGGGGCGACTATATTTTCCGTTACGTCGAGGCGGACGACTTCGGACCCCCCGAGAACGCCTTCATCGTCTGCACCTACTGGTACATTTACGCCCTGACGGCCCTTGGCCGCGGCGACGAAGCCCGCCGGCTGTTCGAAAACCTGCTGACCCGACATAATCGCCACGGCCTCATCGCCGAGCACCTGGACATCCGCACCGGCGAGCATTGGGGGAATTTTGTCCAGACCTACAGCATGGTCGGTCTGATCAATGCAGCCATCCGTCTCAGCAAGCGCTGGGATCACGCATTTTAAAGGAAACGTCATGAAATCGCTGCGCTCCCTGCCCCTATCGCTGCGTTTTGTCATTCCGCTTTCCGTCGCACTGATCTTGCTGGCCTATGCACTGGTGCCGCTCGTGGAACGGCTGACCCTCCGCTGGTTCGTCCGGGACCTCGAAATCCGCTCACAACTGATTGCCAGCACCCTGCAGGAGCCGCTGGAAGAGCTTCTGGCCAAGGGTGACCGTGGAAAAACCAACGCGCTTTTCCGGCGGGTAATTCAGGATGAGCGGCTTTTCGCCATCGGCTACTGCAACGGCGGGGGAAAGCTGCTCTACCGCACCCCCACTTTTCCGGAATCCCTCGAGTGCCCGTCTGCCGAAACCGCAAAAAAACCGTCACACGCGATCCATCATTTGCCGCAGGGCGCGATCCATGTTTCTTCTCATCCCATCGGCCAGGAAGACATAAACGCCGGTTCACTCGTGCTCGTGCACGACATGAGTTTCATTGAGCGACGCAGCGCCGACACCCGCAATTACGTTATCATGCTCTTTGTGGTCCTCGGTGTAGTCATTTCCCTGATCACAGTTTTCGTCGCGCACCTGAGCTGGCACGGCTGGCTGGAAGGGATGCGGGCCATGCTGCGCGGCGAGGGAATCGTCAAGCCATTTGTCCGGCAGGACCCCCCCTCGGAATTGCAACCCCTCGTGGGGGATCTACGGACCCTTTTGCGGACCCTCGATGCGGAGCGTCGCTTTGCCGACGACGCAACGATCACCTGGAATCCCGACTCATTGCGAAGGCTGCTGCAACGGGAGCTTGCCGGCGAACGCATCATCGTCGTATCCAATCGTGAGCCGTATATTCATATCCACAGGCAAGGCCGGATCGAGGTCCAGAGGCCGGCCAGCGGCGTGGTCACCGCCATCGAACCGGTCATGCGGGCCTGTTCCGGAACATGGATCGCCCACGGTGGCGGAAGCGCCGACCGCGAAATGGTGGACGGGAGCGACCGGATCCTGATTCCACCCGAGCACCCGGAGTACACGCTGAGGCGCATATGGCTCAGCCGGGAAGAAGAACTCGGCTATTATTACGGGTTTGCCAATGAAGGGCTCTGGCCCCTCTGCCATATCGCCCATGTCCGCCCAGTTTTCCGCTCCAAGGACTGGCGGCATTATGCGGCCATCAACCAGCGTTTCGCCGCTGCCGTGGTCAAGGAAGCGGAAAGCGACAACCCCGTCGTGCTCGTTCAGGATTACCATTTTGCCCTCCTGCCGGAAATGGTCCGCAGGGTCCTTCCCAAGGCAACGATCATCATGTTCTGGCACATCCCCTGGCCCAATCCCGAATCCTTCGGCATCTGTCCCTGGCGGGAGGAGCTGCTGAAAGGAATGTTGGGCAGCACGATCCTCGGTTTCCATACCCCCTTTCACTGTAAGAATTTCGTCGAAACCGTCGACCGCTATCTCGAGGCCCGCATCGAGCATGAATCGGCCACCATTGCCCGGAGCGGCAAGCTGACGCTTGTGGAAAACTACCCGATCTCGATCCAGTGGCCATCGCCCTGGCAAGCGTCTCAGCCGTCTGTGGATGAGTGCCGTGAAGCAGCCCTGAGGTCCTTGAACCTCTCCGCAGGTCATCTGATCGGTCTGGGCGTTGACCGTCAGGACTACACCAAGGGGATTCTCGAACGTTTCCGGGCCGTAGAGAATCTGCTGGAGACGCATCCGGAGATGATCGGGCGTTTTACCTTCATCCAGATCGCCGCACCGACCCGCTCGATCCTCGATGATTACCAGACCTTCGATGTACAGGTCCGCAACCTGGCAGGACAGATCAATCAGCGTTTCGGAAAAGACGGGTACCAGCCGATCTGCCTCAAATCCGAACATCACGAGCCTGAGGCGGTCAACCGTTACTATCGATCAGCGGATGTCTGCATGGTCACCAGCCTGCACGACGGCATGAACCTCGTCGCGAAGGAGTTTGTGGCGGCGCGAGACGATGAGCGGGGAGTGCTCGTGCTGAGCCAGTTCACCGGCGCCGCGC
>JALOTU010000382.1 GCA_025457725.1 Verrucomicrobiota bacterium | reverse complement strand
CTATAGTTTTCGCTCTTTCGTCACGAAAGATTTGACTATGCGTCGTCCAAAAGGAATCAAAACCAAGAAATCGGTGGCCAAGCGGTTCAAGATCACAGCCACCGGCAAGGTGCTTCGCGCCAGTGCCGGCAAGCGACACTTGAATCAGGGCATGAGCCCCAAACGCACCCGGCAACTCCGGGGCACCACCACGCTCTCCGAGCGCGACGTCCATCGCATCACCCAGGCCATGCCATTCAGCCATCGCGGCTAGGCGCATACCCCAGATTTCAACCCTCAACCACTGACAGACCATGCGAGTCACCAACGGACCAGCTTCACGCAAACGCCGGAAACGGATGCTCACGGCAGCCAAGGGCTTCCGGATGCGCCGATCCAAACTCTACCGCTACGCCTCGGATGCGGTGGATCACGGCCAGCAATACGCCTACCGCGATCGCCGCAACAAGAAACGCACCTTCCGCTACCTGTGGCAGGTCCGCATCAATGCCGCCGCCCGCGCCGCCGGCATCACCTACAGCCGGTTCATCGAGGGACTCAAAGCAGCCAAGGTGGAGCTGGATCGCAAGGTGTTGGCTGACCTGGCCGCAACCGACACCGCCGCCTTTGCGGAAGTGGTGAAGATCGCGCAGGAGGCGCTGAAATCCAAGGCCGCCGCCAAAGCCTGAGGGCTTTCCCTGTCTGACATTTCGCGAACGGGCGGCCTGAAACCAGGCCGCCCGTTCGCTTTTCATTCTGGATTCCGCCCCCACTCTGCTGAATTCTAAACGCCGATGTCACTGCTCGAGGAAATCCAATCACTGAAACAATCCGCGCTGGCCGAACTTACCGCCGCCGCGGACCTCGCCGCCCTGGAGGCTGCCAAGGGGGCGTGGATCGGGCCGCACGGGAGGTTCACAGCCTTGATGAAACAGCTGGGCAAGATGTCCAGGGAAGAACGGCCCGCCGCCGGCAAAGCCATCAATGACGCCAAGGTCGAACTGGAGGCCGCACTGTCCGCACGCCGCGAGGCCTTGGAACTCCAAGCCTCGCTCCCCAAGGAACCCACGGATTTCACCCTGCCCGGCCGGCGGCATGCCCTCGGCAAATTGCATCCCCTCACCCAGGTCACCGACGACATCGTCCGCAGTTTCCGCAAGATCGGATTCGCCGTGGCGGATGGGCCGGAGATCGAGGACGACTACCACTGTTTCGACGCGCTCAACACACCCGCGGATCATCCCGCGCGCGACATGCAGGACACCTTCTACGTGGGACCGCAACCGGCGACCGGCGGCGGAATGCTTCTCCGCACGCACACCTCATCCGTCCAGATTCGGGTGATGGAAAAACAACCGCCGCCGGTGCGGATCATCGTCCCCGGGCGGGTCTTCCGGCGCGACAACGCGGACGCCACCCACAATCCCACCTTCCACCAAGTCGAGGGGCTCTACGTGGACAAGGGGGTGACCGTGGGCGACCTCAAGGGCACCGTCGAGTTTGTCTTTCGCGAACTCATGGGTCCGGACACCCAAATCCGCTTTCGGCCGCACTACTTCAGCTATACCGAACCCAGTTTCGAGATCGACTTCAGCAACACGCTGGTGAAGAAGCTGGGCAAGGACTGGCTGGAAATTGCGGGCTGCGGGATGGTCCATCCGGCGGTGTTCGAGACGGTCGGTTACGATCCGGAAGTCTGGACCGGATGGGCGTTCGGCTTCGGCATCGAACGCATCGCCATGATCCGTTACGGCATCAACGACATCCGCCTGTTCTACGAAAACGACGTGCGGTTCCTGAGACAGTTCTGACTTTCGCCGCGACGGGTGCAGGGCTCAGGCTTGGCCCGAGTGGGACAGGTCGACCACGTGCGCCTTCGGAATCTGCTCCAGGACAAGCCGGGCCAGGTTGAACCAACGTTGGCACTGATCAAGGATCACGCTGTCCGCGGTGGCGATCACTTCCTTCGAACTGGCAAGGACACGGTCGGGGTTCATGTCCAGGTCCACCCGCCAATCCCAACCCTCCGTCCGCGCAAGGTCCAGCATCAGCGACTTCAACCGGCCGCTGTTGGACACGGGCTGATCCAGCCACCATCGGCACCTGGAAATCCCCAGCTCAGCGACCACGCCGGCGATGCGGCGAAGCGCCGGTTCGGTTTCCTGCACGCGATGGTAGCTGCCGTGGATGCCCAGCACGTCCCGACAACACCCGTCCAGTCCGATCAACACCACCCCGCCGCCCAACGCCGCCTCGATCGCCATGAGAACGTTGTAGCCGTCCATCCACAACTCCCGTCCGCGCATGGCTTCCGCGACCATACAATGATCGCGCCGACGCTGCAGCGCGGCATCGGAGCAGACGCACCTACCGACCGCGAGCCGTTGGCGCTCGCGCAGTGCATGCCGATTGCCGACGAGTTCCAGCGAGGATGGGAGGGCGTAGCCCCGGCTGAGCAACCAGTGGAGATCCCTCGCGGCCATCCGAAGCAGAGGCACCGCCTCGACCCCGAAGAGGACTTCATCTCCAGGAGCCCGACCGCGATGCGAGACCTTGTGGGGCATAACTCAGTACAAGCTGCCAAAACCGCCTGGATCGGCAACCACAACCGGAATCCCTCCATCTGGAATTTGGATTGGGTTGGGACGCTACCCCTGCGTATCCTTCACCCGAACGGGCCCTGATGAATACCTTCAAACAACTCGATCGCCACGCGGCCGCCGCCGTCCGAACTTATTGGTCCACGCGGCAAGGACAGGCATTGCGCCAGGGAAAATCAGGTCGGCCGGACCAGGGTGCCCGCAGCGCCGTCACTGGCGGGGCGCAGATGGGTGGATTCATCAAGCTGCTGACCCGATTGATCGAGGAGTCCGGTATCGCCAGCCGGCACATCTTTCACAACACAGCATTGGAGCTTCCGGGGTTCTTTCGCCCCACGAAAGAGTGGGACTTGCTCGTGGTCCGGGATGGGCAGTTGATTCTTGCCCTGGAAACCAAATCACAGGTTGGCCCATCATTCGGCAATAATTTCAACAATCGCACTGAGGAGGCGATGGGCAGCGCGCTGGACCTCTGGACCGCATATCGTGAGGGCGCCTTCAACATGACGGTGCGTCCATGGCTCGGGTATCTCTTCCTGTTAGAGGATTGCCCAGGCTCGCAGCGTCCGGTCAAGGTCAGAGAGCCACACTTCAAGGTGTTCCCGGAGTTCATCAACGCGAGTTACGCCATTCGATATGAACACTTCTGCCGAAAACTGGTGCGTGAGCGCCACTACAATGCAGCAGCGTTCCTCATCTCGAAACCCGCGGCCGGGCTACGGG
>JALOTU010000381.1 GCA_025457725.1 Verrucomicrobiota bacterium | reverse complement strand
GATGAGGGGACATCGCCTGCCGGATCGCGGCTGGGCGGCAGCCACGCACGTAGGAGGCGAGCGTGGGGCCAAGCCAAGCACCTCGACGCTTTTGCGCGCTCAGGTCACATCCACGAATGGCACTAGGTTAAGGCGCCGGGCCTCAATTAGCGGCCACCCCTGGCGCGCGATTCTCCGGAAAAACGACCGCTAGCACCATGCGGCTGACGCTTAACCTAGTGCCATTCGTCACATCCACCCACGCACTTTCCGCTGGCGAGAGCGGCCAATCGGTGTCATCGGATTGACGGCGCGGCATGGCGATTGTCGGCTAGCCGGCCTGCACCGTCATTGGGCCGAACGCATTCGCGCTCCAGCCGCAACGCGCTCCGGTCAAGGGCAATGAGGCATTCTCTGACCAGGGCGTTGCACGCTTCGGACGACACACGGACGCGACTGGAACCTTCGGTGCGACGAGTCTGGGTATTCAGCCCGCCTGAAAGGCAACTTCGCCACGTTATGTCAGCATCCTCGCTGAGACGAATGAGTCTTCGAGCAACGCGGCAATCTGTTTCAGTTCCACAGATTTCTTCGTCGGGCTGGCACCCTTCTCGCCATGACGGCGTTTTCAGCTCGCCCGAAAAGTCACTTGCCCTCGCCGACGGGCCAGACCTTCAGCGACTGCTTTCCGCTCTCCGAAATCTCAAACGGTCCCGGGAAGGGATTGACCTCGTTGCGATTCTTGCCGAAATAGTCGGTGGCGACTTTCAGGGGCGAGCCGTCGCGGTTCTCATACGGCAGGTCCGGAATGACCGCCTTGCCGAGCAGTTCGGTGGTCACAAGTCTGCGGGTGCGCTCTTTGGCCCAGGATGCGTCGAAGTTGCCGTCCAGATAGATGCCGTCCGCCTTTTCGACCAGCCTGATCTCCGGGTCAAACTCCGGTTTCTGCAGCGCGTCTTTTTCCTGTTCGCAGGGTTTGGCCCCCTTGAGGAACACGTTTCCAGCCATGAATACGGGCATTTTCACCTTATTGTAATTTCTGAAATTCGCGCGCTCGATGAACAGGTTGTTGTAATACTTGTCGTCGCCGCGCGGATTGTCGTGCATGCCCGCCAGTTCCGTGGAGTGCGCTTTGTGGTAGGGGGTCAGACGCCCGTCGTATTCGTGGATGTTCAATCCGCCCAGGGCAAGGTTGTGAACGTAGGCGCCGCCCTGCGACACGGAAAGGACCATCGTGGGTGACAGGAACAGATTGTTGTCCACCAGGAACGGCCCGTGGTCCACCTCGACAAACAGGTCAAAACTCTGGTTGTCGTGGTACAGGTTGCCGGTCACACGCGCGCCCTGCGCCATCCAGTCGAGCCATGTGCCCAGGCAGGTCCGGTAAATGTGGTTGCCCCGGATTTCCACGTCGATCGCGCCGTGGAACTTGATGCCCGCCATCTCGGCGCCGGTGAACAGCTGGCGCAGATGAATGTCATGGATGGTGTTGCCGGTCACCGTGCTGAACGAGCAGCCCATGCTGCCGACAATGCCCGTCTGTTCGCAGAAGGCAATGTGGTTGTTGCGCACTAGGTGCCCGCCGATGGTGTCCTTGTTCCAGCCGCGCGCCACAGCCCGCTCGATGGTCTTCACATAGCCCTCGGCGGTATCGGCCGACGTGTTGTCGTACTCGTCGCCGTGCTTGCCGAGCGCGATGCCCGAGCAGACCGAATGGCTGATGGTGTTGTTCTCGATGATCCAGCCTTTGCTCCAGTTGGTGCCGATGATGGCGATCTGTTCGGATGTGGGCGGCGCCCACTGCGTGGCCGCCTGGCACAGGGTGAACCCGCGCACGGTGATGAAATCGCGGTTTGTCTGGCTGGGATAGAACACCGCGCGGCGCACGTTGATTTCCACCAGCTGCTCGTTGGGGTCGACCCCCTTGAACTGTGCCCAGATCGTCGTGTTGTCGGCGTCCACCTTCGCGTACCACAGGAGCGTCTCCTCCGCTGCCGGCGCAAACGAGGAACCCCTGAACACCAGGCACAACGTCCTAACGCCGCTCACCGGCTTGATACCAACCTTGAAACTCTCCCACGACTGCCAGTCGCCGGTGTTGGGCACGGAACACGAACCGATAAGTTCCCCGTCGGGCGCGTCCAGACGGACTTCAATGACGCCGCCGCGCGAAGCCGAGGCGGCGCGGATCTCCAGCTGGTTTGCGTTCTGTCCGAAATCAACCTTCTCGTATTTCACCCAGTGTCCGTGCAGAATGAAGCCGACGCACTCGCCGCCTTCCGAGCAGGGGGCGTTTTGCGTGCCGTGCTTGGCGGTGAAACTGTTCGCTGCTACGCGTGCCATGTTCGCAGGCTGCAGCCAGGCCACGTTGAGAAGGTATTCGCCGCCGGCCTTGTTGAGCCAGGCCGGCGCTGTTCCCGCGGGTGCCATTACCTCGTCCAGTTTGGTCGCTTCGATGAGCCAGTCGCCGTTGAGATACACCGCGCCCCGGTGGTGTTCGCGGCCCTTGGGGTTGAACCAGTCGCCGCGGATCAGTTCCTGGTACGGATTGAAACTGCCGAAGAGGCGGTTGGGGACCACCGCCTTCCACGTGTCGTTCTGGACCTTTTCCCAGCCCTTCACGACTTCCGATCCTTTGATCGCCACCTTCTCTCCCGGCGCGGCCTGATAAATGATCCGCTTTGCATCCGACTCGCCGCCGCGGGGCGGGTTGACCAGTTCCCGGTAGACGCCTTCATGCACAGTCACCACATCACCGGGCTGCGCCACCAGCGCCGCCCACGAAATGGTCTTGAACGGCTTCTCCGCAGTCCCGGCACTAACGTTGTTCCCATTCACGGAGACATGAAACTCTGTGGCCAAGGTGACCGGAGAAATCAGTCCCAGCAGAAGCCATGCAAAAAGAGTTCTCATCTTGTTCCCTCTCGACTGACTGACAGGAGTTTTCTTGTCCGGCCGCTCATCGGCGCCAGTCTAGCGGGGGAAACTGGGAGATCAAGAGGGGCAGAAAAGTACAGAATGTCGTGACAAGGAAGTACCGGCAATTCGCACCGGGCAGGGCCGGTGCTACAATCGCTGCACGTGGCTGGAGCAACGGCGCGTGCCGCCGGAGCAGGCCTGTGACGAGTCCGGCCTTCCCTGCTCAGCCACCACTCACAACGGTCATCCGGAAGCCGGGAACGAAAGTGCTGCAAGGACCAGATTATGCTCGCCTCACATTGTCTGCTGCTGGTGCCCCGACGACACCCTTGCACCGTTAACGGGTGTTTTGCTGCAGTCTTGCGTCGATTCTGGACCGAGCGGCAGCTCGCTTTGGCTGCGGCCCTGCCGCCTTACGGGATTGGC
>JALOTU010000380.1 GCA_025457725.1 Verrucomicrobiota bacterium | reverse complement strand
GCGAGCCCGTCCGCAAGGGGCGCTGGAAATACATCGTGGTGCATCACAGCGCCACCCCGGTCGGATCGGTCAAGGGCATGGATGAATACCATCGGAAAACGCGCCACATGGAAAACGGGCTGGCCTACCATTTCGTGATCGGGAACGGTCGCGGCATGAAGGACGGGGAGGTGGCGGTCGGCAGTCGCTGGACCCGGCAGCTGCAGGGCGGACACCTCAGCAGTGAGAAACTCAACGAGGTCAGCATCGGCATCTGTCTGGTGGGCGATTTCAACAAGACCCCGCCGACCCGCGACCAGCTGGACGCCCTGGAAGCGTTGCTGGAGGCGCTGCTGAAGCGATGCAGCCTCAAGCCCGACAGCATCAAGACCCACAAGCAGATTCAACCCAATCACACCGAGTGTCCCGGCAGGCGGTTCAACCTGAACGAGGTCAAGCGGCGACTGAACTGAATCGCACCGCTGTTGTGGACCATCCCCTGCCTGTCGATAACGCATGGGTTCCGGCTCCGCCACGCCAGCGGCGGTGCTGCCCCGTTGCGCGGGCGGCCGTCCTGCAAGCCGCCGCTAATTTCCCTTCCGCACCGGGGGTCCGCCTGCTACATACCGCTGCAACATGGCAGGCAAACTCACCATTGGATTCCTGGGCGCGGGGCGCATGGCCACCGCGCTGGCCGGCGGGTTCATCCGGGCGGAACTGATCCCGGCCCGCCAGGTCATCGGCAGCGATCCCCTGCCGGCCTCGCGCGCGGCGTTTGCCCGGGAAACCGGCGGACGCGTCCTGACGCGCAACTCGGACGTGGCGGAAGCCGCCCGGGTGTTGATTCTCGCCACCAAACCGGATCAGGCCGCGGCCGTGCTGGGGGAGATTCATGACGCCTTCACCCGGCGGCATCTGCTGATTTCGATCGCCGCCGGCATCCCCACCGCGAAACTGGAGGCCGCGCTGCCCGCCCGGGCGCGGGTCATCCGGGTGATGCCCAACACCCCGGCATTGGTGGGCGCCTCGGCGTCGGGCTTTGCCCTGGGGAAAAGCGCCACGCGCGCCGACGGCCTGCTCGCGCATCGGTTGCTGTCCGCGGTGGGCGTTGCCGTGCAGCTGAAGGAAACCCTGATGGACGCGGTCACGGGTCTCAGCGGCAGCGGCCCGGCCTACGTGTATCAATTCATCGAGGCGCTCAGCGACGGCGGGGTTGCGGTGGGATTGCCGCGCGACGTGGCCACCCGGCTGGCGGCGCAGACCGTGTTGGGGGGCGCGAAGATGGTGTTGGAAACCGGCCTCCATCCCGGGTCGCTCAAGGACATGGTCACCAGCCCGGGCGGAACGACCATCGAAGGCTTGCACGAGCTGGAAAAAGGGAAGCTGCGCGGCACGGTCATGAGTGCGGTGCGGGCGGCGGCTGAGAAATCAAAACAACTGGGCCAATGAGCTTTCCCCCCCCGAGCGCGCGGCAGGCGCGGATCATCTGGATGGCGTCCACCGGACTGGCATTGGTGGTCATCATCGGGGTGATCGTGGCGATGGTCTGGGGTTTGAGCCGGGTGATGCATGTGCTGGCCCCCGTGTTGTGGCCGCTGGCGATTGCCGGTGTGCTGGCTTACTTGTTGGATCCCGTGGTGGACTGGATCGAGAAAAAGGGCATTCCCCGCACCCGCGCCATTCTGCTCGTGTTCTTTGTCGCCACCGGCCTGTTGCTGGCCGTGTTGAGCAGTGTGATTCCCCGGGTGGTGGTGGAAACCGGGCAGCTGATCTCCAAGATTCCGGTCTACACCGCGAAGGCGCAGATCTCACTGGAGAAGTGGTTGCAGAATCCCCCCGCCCCGCTGCAGCGGCTGATACCGGAGTCGCTGCTCCGCACGCCGCAGACCCCCGCCACCAACGCCGTCCCGCCAGCGGAAGGTTCCACCGAGACCTCCGCCCCGGCGCCAACACCCAAGGGAACCACGAACACCGTCCCGACCACCGTGAAGCTCGACCCCAAACTGAACTGGGATGTCATCCAGCAGGTGTCCGGCTGGGTGGCGTCCGCGCTGCCGCGCGTGGGTCAGTGGATCTGGCAGCGCGTCGACAAGCTGGCCGGCTGGTTCGGTCTGGTGGCGGGACTGGCCCTGGTACCGATCTACCTGTTCTACTTCCTGCTGGAAAAACGCGCCATCGCCGGCCAATGGACCCAGTACCTGCCCATCCGGGATTCCAGCATCAAGGAGGAGATCGTTTTCGTGATCCGTTCCATCAATGACTACCTGATCGCCTTCTTCCGCGGCCAGGTCCTGGTGGCCCTCTGCGACAGCGTGCTCTACACCATCGGCTTTCTGGTCATTGGCCTGAATTACGCCTTTCTGCTCGGGTTCTGCGCGGTGTTCCTGACCATCATCCCCTACATCGGCGCTTTCATCATCTGCACCAGCGCCGTGCTGCTGGCGTTCGTGCAGTTTGGAGATGTGACCCACGGACTGCTTCCCCTGGCGGTGTTCGCGGTGGTGCAGGTCATCGAGGGCTTCGTGCTTCAGCCCAAGATTCTCGGGGACAAGGTGGGGCTCCATCCCCTGGCCATCATCATCGCGGTGATCGCCGGAACCACCCTGCTGGGCGGATTGCTCGGCGGCATCCTGGCCATCCCCGTCACCGCCGCGCTGCGCGTCATCCTCTACCGCTACGTCTGGGTCAAAAAGGAGGAGTAAGCAGGGGCGGAATCTGAGGAGGAATCAGAATCTGAAGCGCAAGCGGGTGGGCGGATGGATAAAGGTGCGGATCACGGATTCGGCTGTAACCCCATCTCCCGCACATCCACGGCCTCCATGCCGGCGGCGCGGATGGATTGCATGCCCAGGTCGCTGTCCTCGTAGGCCCGGCATAATCCGGGCGCCACACCGATCCGGCGCGCGGCTTCCAGGAAGATGTCCGGGGCCGGCTTCTGATGCTCCACATCCTCGCTGGTGACCACGGCCTGGAACCAATCGCGAATCTTCAGATGCTCCAGCACCTGCAGGACAACCGGCTTCGTTCCGCCACTGGCCACGGCCATGGGAATCCTGCCGAGATGCGCCCTGGCGATCTCGCACACGGCGTGAATGGGTCCGACATGCGAGAGATTCTCCAGGTAGGCGGCCTCCTTCTCGCGCGAGACGGCGACGGGATCAAGTTTCACACCCTGTTCGTGCGACAGGGTGAGGAGGATATGCCGCGAGGGTGCAGTCCATGACGTCGGGCGACAGCCTCCCACGCCTCCCAGTGCAGCGGCATGGTGTCGGCCAGGGTGCCGTCGCAGTCAAAGATGAGGCCCATCGGGTGTTGCGGGGGAGAGGGAGTCTTTGGCGTCATGTTGTTCGGGGGGTGCGTTTTCTTGTGGAGATGTCATCCGTGCCGTGGGGCGTGTCACGTCCAGCGACCGGGGGAACCCATGCAGAACCCGGGTGCGATACGTCACACGCAATGCGCTGCAGAGTGTTCATGCCGACAGGGCGGCCAGGCGTTCGTCGAGATCATTGACCATCAAGGGCTCGATCAGCGGGTCGATGTCGCCCTCGATCACCGTCGGCAGATTGTAGAGGGTCAGTTCGATCCGGTGATCGGTGACGCGGTTTTGCGGGAAGTTGTAGGTGCGGATCCGCTCGTTGCGT
>JALOTU010000379.1 GCA_025457725.1 Verrucomicrobiota bacterium | reverse complement strand
CACCTGCCTGGCGGGGAACTCCGCTGGAGACCTCTGCTAGTCATTCGAGGTGCGCCATCTATTCCAATCCGTAAGGAAGATCTCCTCAGGCCAGAAGAGTGATTCCTTGGTTGCGGCAGGCAGGGGAAACTCCCGCGGCAACTCCCCCTTGTACATGCTTTTCAGAATGAAATCGCCCCAGCTGAACTCGCCTGTGCGTAGGAATGTGGAGGCAAAGTTGCCGTCCATGGTCACCGGAGTCAGGTAGAGACCCTTGATGGGCTTTTGATAGTCGTTGATGGAGTAGAAATCGTTGGCCACATCCAGCGTCAGCCACAGCGACTGCCGGTTGCCGTACCAGGCGACCGCCCAGGGCACATCACTCATGATGAGTTCCTCCGGTTTCATCCACGAGGAGATCGTCTGGATGTGCGGGGGGTAGTAGGGCGGGTAGGCGACTGCGACGGGGCGCGGGGGCGTCAGGGTGAGGAGCAGGGGCAATGACGACAGGGCGATGAAGACGACGATCACCGCCTTGCGGTAGACGGGTTCGGCCCACTTGATGTTGTCGAGCAGCATGAGGAACATGGCCACGCCGAAGATCACGATGGCCGGCACCAGGATCACCAGAAGGTTCTCCGAGTTGATTTGCGGCGATGCTGTGGAGAGGTAGGTGGTGCCGAGGGCTTGAGCCAGTGCCAGTGTGACGAAGGCCATTAGGATGAAGTAGCGAAGGCGTTGGGTTGCCGGATTCCGAAACGCCACCATCAGGCCTACCAGGAAAAACCCGGTTACCCAGGTGCCGCTGAACTGGAACAACTCCTTTTGCGCCATCGACCGCAAGTTGCCGATGAGTTTGTAGCGCGCCTGGAAGGCTTCGCCGGTGGTGACATCCAGGTTGAGTGAACGCTGCAGACGGTCTCCGGAAAACGTGCCGGTTTGTTCAATGGGCGCGTAAGTCGCCGTGCCGAAGGGCAGGCCGCTAAGATGGAGATTGCGCGCAATCCACGGTGTCACCACAAGTAGAAACACCCCCACGACGATGCCGCACGCCAAAAACCGGACGCGCCCGCCAAACAGCAGCAGGAAAGCAACGGCGGGAAGTATCAGGAGCAGAAAGGCGTAGCGGGTCAGGCCGCCGATCGCGAGAAGCAGGCCGAGGGCGGCGGCGAGAACAATGATCCCTTTCAGGGTGCGTTTGGGTTCGCGTCCCTCGGACTCCAGCAGCACCAGCAACCAGAGGACTCCGCTCATGATCAGCAGCAGCAGCATTGTGGACAGGCCGGAAACGCTGAAGCGCCAGAGCAATTCGATGCCGAGCAGACACAGCGTTGCAACCCAGGCTGCCTCCTCGTCGAACAAGCGGCGTGTCAGAAACCAGGTGGCCACCAGCATGGCCACCATCAACCCCTGGTTGAACAGGGAGATGAGGAAATCGGGCTGATAGCGCCAGAACTTCGAGTCGCGATTCCAAAAGCTGCCCGGATTTGAACTGTCGTATTTGAAGGGAAGCACCTTCATCAATCCAGCGAGAAGCACCGGATAGACCGGGGGATTGGAGATGTCGGGGTGTGGACGTTTCAAGTATCCGGCATCCTCCATCTGGAGCCCGCCTGCATTCGCCGTGGTGCGCTGCTGGAGCAGGTGCATGCTGAGCGGGCGGATGAACCTGGTGGTGTAACCCTCACCCTGTGCGAGGTTTCTGGCCAGTTGTGCCGAGTCCATGGCCTCCTGGGTATCCATGTTTCGGAACGACCGTATGTTATAACCGACGAATACCAGGATCAGGACCAGCAGTGTCAGGGCGGCCTTGATGTGGCGCTGGCCGCCTCCGACCTCGAGTTTGTGCAGGACGTCTTGGATGGTGGGCATGATTACAGATTCTCCAACTGATAGGCGTGCAGTTTGCGGTGCAGGGTTCGTCGGCTCATTCCAATTTTCTGTGCGGCCATCGTGCGGTTGCCGTTGGTTTCTTTCAAGGCGCGAATAATCAGCTGTTTTTCGGCCTCCTTGACGGTTAGATCGTTGCGGGTCAGGGCCGTCTGGCGGGTCGCCGCGCCCTCCGTCCCGCCTTCCCGGACCGAGGCGGGCAGATCGCGCACGGAGATCCGATCACCGCGGCACAAAACCACGGCATGCTCCATCGCGGTCCTGAGTTCGCGAACGTTGCCGGGCCAGGAATGGTGAAGCAGGGTCTCCATGGCCTCGGCGGTGAAATCTGAAACCGGCTTGGCATTCTCCTCGGCGAATTCCCGCATGAAGCGTTGCGCCAGGAGGGGGATGTCGGAGGGGCGGTCGCGAAGAGGCGGCAAAAGAATCTCAACCACCCGCAACCTGAAAAACAGGTCCTCGCGGAAGGTGCCCGCCTCGACGAGCTTCTCGAGCTGCTTGTTGGTGGCCGCCACCAGCCGGATGTCGGCGGTGAGGGTTTTGTTTGATCCGACCCGTTCAAAGCTGCGCTCGCCAAGAAAGCGCAGCAGCTTGATTTGGGTGGAGGCATCGATTTCGCCGATCTCGTCCAGGAACAGCGTGCCGCCCTGGGCCTGCTCGAACCGGCCGATGCGCTTTTCGTGGGCTCCGGTGAACGCGCCGCGCTCGTGCCCGAACAGTTCGCTTTCCAGGAGAGTGGGGGTTAGCGCGGCGCAATGCACCGTCACCATGGGCTTGCGGTTGCGCGGGCTGAGTTGATGAATGGCCTTGGCAATGAGTTCCTTGCCGGTTCCGCTTTCCCCCAACAAGAGAATGGTTGCGCGCGTTGGGGCCACCTGCCGTACGGTATCGAAAACCTCCTGCATTGCCGGTGACTCACCGACAACGTTCTCCAGGCCGAACCGGTGGTTCAGCTGTTGCCGGAGGGCCACGTTCTCCACTTCGAGATTCTGTTGCTTGAGCGCGCGGGCGATGCGTATTTCGAGCTCGTCGATTTGAAGCCGGCCTTTGGCGATGTAGTCATCCGCGCCTTGTTTCATGGCCTGGACTGCCAGTTCCTCGGAGCCATAGGCGGTCATCAGGATGCAGATGGGGGGCTTGGGCAGGGATTTGGCCCGGGCGATCAGCTTCATCCCGTCCTCCTGGGGCAGCTTGAAGTCCGTGAGGAGCACATCAAACGGCTCGCTTTCGAGCAGGGTGATGGCCTCGGAGGCGTTCTCCGCCACGTAGACCTCGAAACGGTCCTCCAGCGCAGCTCGCAGCCCGTCACGCGTGGGCTTTTCATCATCCACAATCAGCAGGTTTGCTGTGGGGGAAGTGTGTTTCATGCCGGTGGGATATCCAGGGGTGGCGCCTCCAGGAGGCGAGGTTTGCGTTCGTGGAGGGGCAGCCAGACCCGGATGGAGGTGCCTTTTCCCAGTC
>JALOTU010000378.1 GCA_025457725.1 Verrucomicrobiota bacterium | reverse complement strand
CTACCGTAACGTTCACCAATAAACCTTTCCGTTGAACCGTGCGGAGCGGCCTTCAGAGTGTTGGCCCGAACCCCGGACAGGCCGGACAGGGTAGGTCACGGGCGAAGAGACCGTCAAGCCCGGCAACACAGCCCGGCACACACACACCCGCGACAGCGTGACAGCTGATGGCACGCGGGTCGATTGGTTTGGCTTTACGTGGTTTCCAGACGGGTCCCGGACAGGAATGAGCAACCTGGAATGCTAGAAGTGGAAGCCAGCCATGGCTTTCCGCAAGCAACCCACTACCAGGAATACAGGCCAACCGGCGGGTGTAAACTGGCGGGCGAGCCCGGCTTCCCACTCCCCCACCCGTCGAACCAACGCAGGCTCAATTCGAGTCCGTCTCCGCTCGGTAGTAGCGGCGGGATTGGCTGCCAGCGTTCGGGTCCGAGAACGGGACCAGCCCCGCCGGGTCTGAGTTGGTTTGAACCGGCACCCAGTCAAAGAGATTGCTCGATGAATAGAGCCGGTACGCTCGATTGGCCTCGCCCTGAAGCAGAAGGCGGAAGGAACCGCCCGTGAATCCGTTTGCTGAAAGGTGGAAGAGTTCAGGCAGCGGGGGGCCAAATTGGACTTGATCCAACCAACCGCGGTCCTGACCGGAGCTCAGGCTGCTATCCTTCGAGTAGCGCCATTCAAAGGTGTGCGATCCCTCCGCCAACGGCAGGACCTCCTGGTGCCAGTCCACTTCTCCCGAAATGGTCAGGACCGGAACTCCGTTTGAAAACAGCTGAAGGCGATCTCCCAGCGGCGAGCCAATTTCCGAGGATACTTTCCACCAGAAGGACAAAGCCCCCGCCCCGCTGAATGTGGCCTGTATGCGCGTCTCCTGGCTATCATCGATGGGGCCCGTTTGGGCGGCATCGATTCCGTCGTGCGTCACACCTGTCTGCCATAGCCAGTTGGCGTCCCCGCTCATGGTCCAGAGCACGGCAGTGGTATCAAGGGCCTGGTCGAGCGTGTGCAGCACCGCCGGGGCGCTGGTCACGCTTCCCTGGATGTTGGTAATCACCACGGTGTAGGTGCCGACATCCCCGGAGAGAACCGGGGACAAGGTCAGGGTCTTTGTTTCCGCCCCGCCGATGTGGCCACCCGAGTTCAGATTGGCGCCGTTTCTCCGCCATTGGTAGCTCAGCGGTGCGGATCCCAGAACGGAAATCTCGATCTGAGCAGATCCTCCAACGGCCACCGTAAGTTCCGAAGACAGGTTGGTGGTGATGATGGGAGGCACCTGGCCGGCGAAGAAACCCACCTGATCAACCCATCCCCGATCCTGTCCATCGCTCTCACTGGAGTC
The DNA here is from genome assembly GCA_025457725.1 of Verrucomicrobiota bacterium. Taxonomy (GTDB): domain Bacteria; phylum Verrucomicrobiota; class Verrucomicrobiia; order Limisphaerales; family DSYF01; genus JALOTU01. The sequence continues at coordinate 6,231 of JALOTU010000378.1, read as the reverse complement.
CTTGTTGTAGGACCAGCGCAACGCTTGGGATCCCGGCGCGATATCCAGGTAGTGCCAGGACCAATCCGTGTCGCCGGCAATGGAAGGAACAGCCTGGACTCCGTTGGTGGAAAAGCTCAGGTAGTCATAAAGATCCTCGCCGTCGGGTTCTTCACATGAAACCTTCCACCAGAAGAAGAGCTTGCCGGGACCGACGACCGTGGTTTCGATCCAGTTGGATTGGCTGTCGGTGATCTGGCCCGATTGGGCGGCATCGGACCCATCATGGGTGGTGGTGCTCTGGTCGAACCAGGCGGCCAAGCCCGACGGACTACTGTTGGCGCTCCAGCTCAGACCGGGGGCATCAAGGGCGTCGCCCAGACTCGCGTGCGAGCTGACGGGGGCAAGGAGCAAAACAAGGCAACTCGTCAAAACATAACGGGGGTTCAGGAGTGTCTTCATGGCGGCATGTGTGTTGAATCCATGGTCAGATATCGGATTGAAGGTCCAGAATTGGACAAATGGGACAGCCCGAAGGCAGCCCGACCAGTCGCCCTGATTCAAGCATGGCAGGTGCCAGCCACCACCCGCCATCACGCCGGCACACGCCGTGGCCGCACTTTCACCCCCCCGTTCCTCCCGGGTTTCCTATCTCGAAGCCACACGCCAGTCCCCTCGAATGACGCTGATCACCATCGGCGTCAAAGGCGGCAGCTTGTTCGGATCCAGGAAGTTCTTGTCGAAATGCCAGTCGCGCTTTGGGGGATTGTAGATGCCGTAGGTGCTGCCGGTCCCCTTCCAGGTTCCGGTGGCCTGGGCGCTGGGGAAGAGCACCACCATCGAGCCGCTGTAGGTGAGCGTCTTGCCACTCCAATCCTCCAGGAAACGCGGGTAATTCTCCACCCCACCGCTGTAGCTTCCGGGAACTGTTTCCACAATGCCCGCCAGGATCGCGGCGTTGACGGTGGTGTTCGCCGCACCGCGCGAGGAGAGGCCCTTCCAACTGTTGGCGTCCTTCCAATTTGGACTGAGTATGTTCACCGCATCCGCCAGCAAAGCCGCGGGTTTGGTGAGGGTGGTGTCGGCACTTCCTGGAACCGGAGCGTTATAGTTGCCCAGCACATACAGCGGGTTGGGGGTGCTGACGGTGAGCCCGTCCGGGGGCAGATACCTTCCGTTGACCAGGCGCAGGCCCGCCTGGGTATTGGCGGATTGAGAGCGATGGTCGGCCACATAGACCGAGCTGACAGGCGTGCCCGACTCACTCCAGGTCTTCAATGCCCCCACGTTGATCTCCACCGCATTCACAACCTTCCCTTCGCGCGGATTGTAGAAAGAGACGTTGGTCACGCTGACAAAGCCGGAGACGGCACTGTAAGGAAGGGTGCCGGCCACGCCTTTCATCCTGACACTGACACTCGGCTCGGTGCTGTTGGCCGGGGGATTTCCCACGACGATGACGAGGTCCGAGTTGTTGTAGAACCGCTGCCGGCCCATGTCGGAGGTCGTATGTTCCGTCGAGGGGGGAATCTGCAGGATTTGCCGGGCATTTTCCGGCGTGTTCTCCACCCCGAGCGGAAGATTCAGGCTGGTCACTCCCGAGTCGTGCTCTCCATTGAAGACCAATTTTCCTAGTGTGCGACGCAGGGGATCGTCGGGATGAGCCAGGCCGTAGTGGATCTCTTCCGCGGAGGTCACGCTGTCCTCAAAGGTCAGCGTGTCGCCGGGAATCGAGTACAGGTCCCGATTGCTGTGCACCCTCCCGCTCACCTTCATCTCGGGGCCCGGATTGATCTCCAGGTCCAGGTTGTAAAAGATGGCAAATTGAAACAGTGGAATGGTCGCCAGCTGGATATCCTGTTGCACCCCTCCCACCACGCCGTACCTGGACTGAATATCCCGGGCGGCCGCGCTGATTCGCAACGTCGCCGCATAGCCGAACAATCCCCGATATTGCGAGATGAGCGGACTGGTCTCCGTAACGGCTCCATTGCGGGTGTTCCTCCGGGAGGGGGATCTGGCCGGCATAGCTTCCCAGCCGGCTGTTGACCCGCGCCGGACCGCCGGCGTAGTAATCGCCGCTGATCTCCGAGACAGCCTTCTCCGTGGCCGCCTCGGCAGCCGCAAGGGCGGCAAAATACCGATTGTTGCGCTCATTAAGGTCCACATTGTTTGAGTTGAGTTGCATCGTCGCCCCGAGTGTCGCCAGGGCGATGGCAGTGGTGATCATGACCATCATCAGGGCATGACCCTGCTGGCGGGAACAGGCAGTGCGTTGCGTAATCATTGGGCTCCTTTGACCGCGGCTACTCCAAGGCGCGGCGTGTGATTTTGGTGCGGAACTGATAGAAGTCGTAGATCGATTCCGGGCCGATCGGGAAGGTGGGATTCTGCAGCTGGAAGAACTCCAGTCGCACGCCGATCACCCGGTTGTTGAAATTGTTGGAGAGCACAGTGCCCGAAAAGTCCTCACTGGTGAACAAGGGAGCCCCCTGGTTGCGCACCGAGTTCGCCACAACCTGGACGGAGGTCGCCCCGTCCTCGGTGCGCCTGAGTGTTTCATCAGCCGGATCATAGTAATAGCGGATGAACCTGTTGGTGGCATTCTTCTCCGGGTACACCTGAATGGCGTTGCCTTCCTGTCGCTGGTTGACACCCGCCTCATTGAACTGCGACAGGTTTCCCGCACCAATCCGCACCAACCCCGCCGAACGAATCTCCATCACCATCCGGCTGATGGCGGCGCGCGCATCGGCACTGGCGCCGATCTTGGAGCGGGCCAGCTGATCCATGCGCAATCCCATGATCTGTGTGGAGATCAGCCCCCCGATGAGCAGGGAAAACACGGCCATGGCAATCATGAGCTCCGGCAAGGTGAAGGCGCCACCATCCCCGTGGGGCCCGGTGCGATTGAATCCTGAAGTGATGCCGCGGAGTTTCATTGGTCGGGGGCCCGGTAGGTGACGACGGTGTTGGTGAACACCCGACCGTTGTGATCGGCCCAGACGCAGTCCGCCTGGATGGCGCGCAGCGGAGGGGCCATGCGCACCTGGGTAATCGTGGTCATGTTGGTCGCAAATCTCGGTGACTGACTGTGCATCGGCACGTCCAGCACTTCTACTCTTGCAGGGAAATTCGCCGGCACCAACTGGTCCACGACCGGAACGGCCTGCGTGTCCCATTTGGCAGCCCGGGCCAGTTCCACACCTTGTTGGGCCAGAGATTGTGCTGCGAGAGAATAGGCCGACCATTCCGCCCGGTTCAGCATTTGCACATACCCAAGGATGATTCCGCCGATGGCCAGACCGGCGAGGCTCATGGCGATGGCGACTTCGACCAACGTGAACGCACCGACCTGCTGTTGACTGATGGGCTTGGGAGACCTCATACGGACTGTCTTTCGCTTTCGATGGCATGACTCCAAGCATCGCTCCTGCCACGAGGGTCCGGCCTTGGAGAAGCACGCGTTATTACGGTATTTGCAAGTAATAAAGCGGAGCCGTCTTTCGTGGGTTATACCGAAAAGCGCAACGCACAGGCCTCACGCACAAGCTAAGTTCAAATTGAAGGTGCCTTGAGTTTGGAATGAGCGGAGCAAACCAAGGCACCGGGCTGTGATCGGATTCCTCATCAGGCGAGCATCCCCTCGCACAGGGTCAGTATGTTGCCTATTGCAATTGAATTATCGCCTTGCTGCCTTCGCGCAAGACAGCCGCCTCCCCGGCGGTGAGGAACAACCGCTCCGGAGCCACGCCACCCATCTCGATGAGCCAGGTCTTGACGGATTGGGCCCGGGCGGCAGCCAATTGACGAAAGTCTGCCTCGGTAATTTCGATCCGGTCCAGCAGTATGTCGGTCATGCGGTTGTAAGCCGTCTCCTCCAGCCCTGGAGCCGGCCGGCTGCTGCGGGCTTCTTCGGGAAAAATCTGAATGTAATAACTGCGCAGCACCGCGGTCCGGATGTCCGGCGATAGAACGAGATCTTCGGGCCGGGTTTCCGCCCGGGCGGATTCGCGCAACTCTTCCCATCGCTTCTGTTGGAGCAGACGATTGAGCTTCTGCTTCTTCAGGGCCAGACCGTCAATGCCAGGGGCCACACTGCCCTGGATGTCCACCTCCAACCCGGGGCGTTCATAGAGTGCCAGGGAGAGCTTTTTCAAGCCGTTGGTTGCACCGGGCGAAAGGCTTGAACGACCCGGATCGAAGGCGAAGCTGCTCATCTCCTCACCGCTGCCGCCAACCAATCCGCCCAAGAGGGAGAAGGGCGAGGTGAACATCTTGGTCAGCGTGATCATGATGGTGCGTCCGATGACGCGGCCCAGTCGGAACTCAGGATCGTCCAGGTCCCCCTCAACGGGCACATCCAGTTCAATCACACCGTTCCGGTCCTTGAGCACGGCAACACCCAGTTTCACCGGTAATGACGTGGCCTCCTCGCTGTCCACCTTCCGGCCCAACGTCAATTGGTCCACCACGATCAAGTTCTCGGAATCCAGCTTGTTCCCCTTGACATGGTATTTGAGATCCAAGCTGAGGCTACCTTTGCGCAACTGGTGCCGCCGGCCCGGGCCGTCATTTTCAGATCGGCCCGCTGCAGATTGGTGGACGACAGGCCGCCAATCTCGCCATTGACCCCTGTCACCCTCCAACTCAACGCCGGCTCGGTGGACAAATCGACCACATCCAGGGCGGCGTTGGAAATCACCACGGACGAAACGGTGATCGGCGGCAGATCAAGTCCTGCCGTTGCCCCAACGGGTCCCGCCTTAGGCTCAACCGCCAAAGCGTTCCCGCTGTCCCTGGACTTGCCGGGCATCGGCACGGTAGCCGGCGCATTGCTGTCGCCGACGTTCATCGCATTCAGCAGGTTGATCGTGCGATTGGTCTCCACCACCACCCGGGCTTTGGCGTCGTAAATGGCGATCCGGCCTATGTTGACCCCCATGGGATCCAGCCGCGCCTGGATCCCGGAGACTTGAAGCGATTTCCATGCGACCAGATCCGTTCCCATCAATCCTTCCACACTGGAAAAGTCGTCCAGGCTCAGTCCTCCCTCAAACTGCGCATCAAACGGCGCAGCCATCGCATCGCGCCGGATCCTTGCAACACCGTCCAGGCTGAACTTGCTGTCCAGCAGCAACACGCGGGCAAACGGCTCCACGTAGGGATCCAGGGGTGGCAATGCAATACGATCAATCTTGATCCGCACGTCCGAATGAATGGGAAACAACCGCGCATCCACGTCCACCTTCACCGTGCCGTTGGTGTTCCAACGGCAGGCGACGCCCAGCGAGAGATCCTTGCCCGGAATATTCGAGAGATTCCTGCCCCGCACCGTGATGTCGTCGAGGTGCAGCCGGACTGGCCGGGGGTTGATGTCATCCTCCACTTGCAGTGCCCAATCATCGACCTCCAGGCTCTCCACCACCGCCACCGCATGGTTGGTAGTGGCAAGGAAGGTGGAAATCAGGTTGGTGACAGTCTTCAAGGCGTGAAGGATGGTCCCGGCGGGCACAGCGTTGGTCTCGGAGGGTTTCGCCATCTCCACCAGGTTGATGCTGGCATCCGGGTTGCGTCGAACCAGGAGGCTGCCCCCGTTGACCGCGATGGCCCCCACGCGCACCGTGCGTTGCCAGAGATCCGCCTCGACGCCCGAGACCTTGAGATCGTCCACTTGGAGCGCGTTCTCGGCAGCGTCCGGATCATCACTGACTTTCAGCGATGCCAGGTGGAAGGCTCCGTTGCTCACGGACAACAGGTTGTTGGTGCTGCTGTATTCGAGGCGATAACTGCCACTGAGATCGATGACGCCATCCGCGATGGTCAGGCTCAAAAAGTCCTGGTAGAAGGGTGCATAGCCGGGGATATGGACATTCTCGATGCTCACCTCGCCCTCGGAGCGCAGCGGAAACAGGAAGAACCGCCCTGTCCAGGCGAACCGCTCGCCCGCCTCCGTGGAGCCGGCGAAGGAATACGGGTTCTCGTTTTCCGGATGCGTGTAGAACTTCTTGAGGATCAGGTTCACCGGGCCAATCTTGCGATGGAAGGGTTCACGCAGCGTCAGGTCCGAAACCTGGACCACCGCGTTGCTGATGGTCATCCGCTCCACTCGCAGCGTCGGCAGACCGGCTTCCTCGTCCGGGGCCGCCGCTTCCGAGTCCCCATCGAACCGCTGCAGGATGTCCGAGATGTTGAAGGAATAATCCGGGTTAATCTGGAAATGCGCATAGGGTTGGACCACGCGCACTTCCT
>JALOTU010000377.1 GCA_025457725.1 Verrucomicrobiota bacterium | reverse complement strand
TGCGCACGCTCGTCGGACAGCTGGAGGACATGACGCTGCATCAGGTGGAGGATCGCCTCGCCAACTGGCTGCTGAAACGGTGCCCCGATCCGACCTCCAACAAACCGGTCACCGTCCAGCTGACCACCACCAAACGGACACTGGCGGCGGAGCTGGGGACGGTCAGTGAGACCCTTTCCAGAACGCTGGCCAAAATGCGCGATCAAGAGCTGGTCCGGACCTCCGGCAAGACGTTCACCATTGCAAGCCCGGCCCGACTTCAGGCACATCTCGCGAAAAACTCGGGGTGATGCCAACTCATCCGTTCTGGTCCTCGATCTGGTCCAGCATCCGGCGAATCGTCTGGGGGGCATTGCCCTCGAAGCGGTTGTTCACATAGATGTAGGCGGCCTGCTTGCCCTGGGATTGCAGCGCCCGGCGCGCGATCCGGGCCCCGGCTTCCACCCCTTCGGGATAGGGTTCCTTGAGTTGATCGTAGGGACTGAAGCGTTTGACTGCATCGGCGTAGGCACGAGCGGGTTTCAAAAGAAAACGTGCCCCAAGAAAGGGTGCGGCGGGCAGGCCTGCCGAGTGCTCGATCTGCCTGGCAACGGAAGGCATCGCCTCCCAACTGTTGTAGACATGCGCGACGCCATGCCGGGCAAGCGTCGAGAAGTAGGCCGATCCTAGGAATTCCGCATTCCGAACCTCCACACCGTAACGAAAGCCCTTGGGAAGCCGGCCCAAAAACTCCTCGAGGCGATCGAGGAAAAGGGGTGCCGCCGGAAAATCGCCTGCCGAGAACCGGCTGAACTCGAACATCAGCAAACCCAGTTTGGAACCCAGTTCGGCGCAGGGTTTGAGGAACTGATCCGCAAACAAATTGGCATTCAGGAAGTTGCTGTTCGGCCGGCCCGCGCGGGACCCAAACCGGGCCAGAGCCGGAAAATGTTTGATGGTGATCTCGCCAGTGACCTTGAAGCCAAATCGGAAGTCGTCAGGGACAAGCGCACCCAGCGTATGCACTCCTTCGGAGGTGGGGAAGCTGTAGTAGGCCGCATCCACGCACACGGTCTTGAAGGTCTCCGCGTATTCACCCAGACACAGTCGCTCAAATCGGGCGGTGGAGAATCGCCCACGCCAGATGTAACGATCGCGCGTGTAGACCCCGCCGATCCAGCCGGGATACTTCCAGGATGAGGTGCCCAGATAGACGCCGGAGCGGGCCAACCGCGCGAGGCGGTCCCCAAGCGGGTCCAGTCTGAATGGCGCCAGAGCGTTCATGGCAACAAGTCGGCTGCTCCAACCAACCGGCGTCGATCACGGACCTCTCTTGAACCCATGTCATCCGGCCGGAACGACATGGGAGGCCTCCGAAGCGCCGGAGGAATGAGCGCCATTCCCCGGGCGCTTGGGCAACTTCGCCTTGAGCTCTTCCAGCAGTTCGGGTCTTTGCTTCGCCAGATCGGTTTGTTCGCCGGGATCAGCCGCGAGATCGAACAATTGCCACGACTGCTCAGTTCCGGTCTGAACCCCCTTCCATTGGCCTTGCCGCACCGCGACATCCGTTCTCCCGTCGTCTGCCAATGCCTGCCAGATCAAGTACTCATGCCGATTCGTTTGCGCCTGGCCCTGGAGCGTCGGCAGGAAAGAAATCCCGTCAAGGGCCTCGGGCACGTCCACTCGCGCCGCCTCAAGCACTGTTGGCACAATGTCAGTTCCGGTGAGCAACAGGTCCGACGCCCGGCCGGTCTTCATCCAAAAGGGCCACCGAACGATCAAGGGCACCCGCAGGCGACCTTCGGCCAGGGGCTGATCCCCAAGGATGAAGGGTCCTGTGCTCCCGAAGAGGCGCAGGTCCGACGGCGCCTGTCCGACCGGACCCAGGGCGCTGGTGATGAAGACCAGGGTATTAAGATCCATTCCGCGCTTCTCGAGTTCGTCCAGCAACTCCCCTACGTTCTGGTCCAGCCGGCCGATGGCGTTCGCCCTGTCCTTTTGGGTCGATGTCCACTCCCGACCGGCGGAGGCTTCCACTTCGGGCACCGGCCCACTTTGCGCAACCACAGCCGCGGGAACGGGATAACTCAGCATCAGGAAGAACGGGCGGTAACTATTAAGCCGTTTCGGTTCGTTCAACCTGCAAAAGCGCACGGCGGCCTGGGTCAGCAGATCCGGCAGATAGGCATTCTCTGCACCATGCGGATTGCCCACAAGCGGCACCCTCCCCTCGAAGCCGCTGCGGGGGTCCTTTCTGAAAAGATGGCCGGCATAGAGGTCCCAGGCATGCTGACGGTCTCCATAGGCCACGACGACATCAAACCCCCTCCGCTGCGGCGCATTCGATGAGTGGAATTCGCCCAGCCCCCAATACCCGATGAAACCGGTGACGTATCCGGCCGTCTTGAGTCTCTCGGCCAAAGTTCGAGCTCTCAATCCAGTGGTCGCCGCCGCATCTTGCCCTGTCATCAAGGAAGCTCTGGCGGTCATGTCAGAGGTGCCTCCGGCATGAAAGTCCGAGAAGCGGACGCCGTCCTTGGCCAACGCATCCAAATGAGGTGTGGCAACTGCCTTCTGGCCGTAGCAACCCAGGTCGCCATAGCCCAAGCCGTCAGCGACAATGAGAATCACACAGGGCAGCCGCGGAGTTGCTGCGGGAACAGCATTGCTCTGGGCCATGGCCGGCATCCGCCCCGTGCCAACTCCCAGAAGAAGCATCGCTGTTGCCTGCCAGCATCGCCAGTGTGCGAGGCAATTCATCGTGCCAGTATGCGTAACCGCAGGCTGATCCGTCGAACCAAATCATTGTCACCCGGCAACCCGCAAAATCGTTCCTGACCATGCACAGAACGCATGATCCTCCGCCAAACCGTCGCTTTACGATTGATTTCGGCACGCCCCAAGGCAAGGTGAATGGAGTCATGTCTGATACTGAGCAAACCGATACGCCATCCGAAGCGCAGACCGAACCCAAACCACGTTCCCGTGGTGGGCGGAGGCGCGGCGGACGGGGGCGGGGGCGCAAAACGGCAAATCTTGAACAAGCCGCGAATGCGCCAGAACCCCTCACAACCGATGGGGAGCACGCGGGTTCGCCCGCTGTCGAAGCAATAGAACCAGGTCCGGGTCCGGACAGCCCCAAGACTCCCTCTCCCCGTCCACCCAGCCGACCACAGGAGCCGCAGCGACCAGGTGGCAACAACCGTCAGGCCATACACGCCGCGCAACGCCATATCCAGCAGGTCATCGAGTCCCTTCAGCAGGCCTTGGAGGAGATGGAACAAGCCCAGAGGCTGCTCGACCAGGTGGACCGCGAACGCGGCGAGGATCTGCGCGAACTTGAGGCCCTGCGCCGGTCGTTGA
>JALOTU010000376.1 GCA_025457725.1 Verrucomicrobiota bacterium | reverse complement strand
AGCCGCCACTGACTCGACCAGTCTGTTGCGCCGCGCCGCCGAGGCCAGCGCCATATCCAATTTTTTCGTGACGGTCTTTCTCCCAGCCAATGGCGCCCATCCCTATTCCTTGAGCGGCGACCTGAACGAAGACATATACCGGCCGCCAGGCGGCAGTCGACAACCGATCCAAATTCTTACCAGCGCGCCCACCGGACTGAAGTTAAGCACACCGGTAAACGCCATCAGCGGCGAGGACTACACCCTCTCCATCCAGGGGAATCTCAATGTCCGCTTTGACTATATTTTGGCAAGCCAGAGCTTGTGGACCAATGTGATCAGCAGCCAGGTGTTCCGCACCGATTTGCTTCCCAATCCGCCACCGCCACTGCTGGCCAGTGACGATCTGACATCATCGGACCATCTGCCGGTGATCATGGAATTCAACAACCCGTACGCAACCCCCGCACTGGAGCCGAGAGTCGCCGGCAACCTGGGATTTGCCTCCGGCAATTTTGGTTTCGATCTCAAGGGCCGAGCCGGCAGAACTGTGATCGTGGACGCCTCAACCAACCTGACGTTCTGGCTGCCCGTCTGGACTAATGTTCTTGGCACCGGCACGGTGTATTTTAGCGACTCGGAAAGCAGCATGTCGGCCAGCAGGTTCTACCGACTGCGCGAACAGTGAATAGAACGCATCGCATAAACCAGAGCCACATGTAGCGGCGGTCTATGTCCGTCGCTTTTCAATGGAATGCGCGGGCGCCGGTGCTCGCAAAGCACTGCCAACCCATTTATGCGATGGCCTCCAGCCGAAACAGCTCGCCCGTAAACGAGCCGCACCAAGCCCACTCGGCCCAGTCCCAATCTGACCCTCTGGTTGCACCTGCCAAGAGTTGAAAAAGACCGGTGCCAGCCGGCAAGAGCCTGGGAGGATAGGATTCTCTTTCCAAACTGAACGTAATCTGCATTATCAACGGCGATGACAAGCGACGCGATACCACCGGTTTCCATCGTTCCCAAAGGGTATCTCCTGGCTCCCATTCACACCACCTCGGACCAGACGCCGCTCAGCGTTTGCGTGGTGGTTCGTCCGAAACCTGATCCGGTGCAGGGTGCGTTCATCCTGCTGCGTGAGGTGGCCGGCTCCCGCGTCTATCTCGGAGCAATCGCGGACGCGCAGACACGCATCCATGATTGGTTGGAAATCTGGGTGCAGTCTCCCGGCCTGAGTGATCCCGCGACGGCGAGCCCTGGAATGCGGCTCGAAAACCGCAGCTTCGATCAGCGCTGGCAACGCGACTTCGAGCGGAGCCTTGCCGCGGTCCCGGAAGCCGTGATTCAGACCGGCATGGAGACAAACCATCCCTCCCCCATCCTGATCCAGACAAAGGGAGCCGGTTCAAAACTGCCATTCATCGTCAGCTCCCCCGCCCGCTGGCAACTTTGTCGGGACGACGCGCTGCTTGAATCGCTCGGCCTGCCCGCCTATTCCAAGTCCTGCTTCCGTTACCTGTATGACCCGCAGCAACCCGGTGAGAAAAAGCTGCTGGCCACGCAAGGCGAAGCCCCGTCCAACGCATCGGTGCAGGGGTTGGACGCGCTGACCGCGGAGGCAAAGGGAGCGATCGTCTTTAATCCCCACGCAGGGCTCGTCCGGGTTCAACGTTTGACGCCACTGGAGCTGGAGGATTTTCTTGGTGTCCTGGAGGGCAAACCCTGGGAGGTAACCGACCCGGGGTTTCTCCCATCCCAGGGCAAAAGCATTTACGCGCAGTTCCAACAATGGTCGAAGTCGCCGAAGGGACTCCCCTTCCTCCTGCACGGCCTGGGCCAGCCGGCGGAACGGCTGAACGAGGCTCTGCTCCTGAAACTGTCGGCCTGGCGGGACCTGTTCCTCGAAGTCAGGAGCTACGCAAAATCGCAGCAGCTTCCCTTGTTGAATCTGACCCCTGCCAGCTTTGCCGTGCGGTTGCAGGCGGTGGGCGACACGTTTCCCGCGCTTTGGGCGGCGCGCGCCACCTTGACCAGGCCGGGCCAGGCGTATCCGCTGGAACTCACGGGCACGGCACAACGATTCTTCATCCGGCTGGGCAACCCCGAACCCTCACCCTTTCTGCCGGAAGGCCTCGCGGTTCACTCGCAGGGCATGGGCAACGTGCGCATCCGGTCGGTCACCCCGCAATCCGGGGGCGTGGTGGTGGAGGGAACGCTCATTGCCGAGGAGTATCTCGGATTGAATCCCAATGATCTGCTGTGCCTCACGCTGCCGGTCGGGGACACGCGGCTGGCGTTTTACGCGCACGTGCATACCAATGAGGCGACCGGGCCCAAGGAGGCCAGGTTCCGAACCGTCCCCACCCGGCTGAATGATCCGGCAACCGCAAGCCTCACCAGCGCGGCGGGCACGGTGTTCCCCAAATCGCACTATGAAGTATGGCCGCTGGCCAGCTCGCCCTGCGACCTCTATTCCCTTGGCATTCTCGGCATCCGCATCCTCCTCGCGCACCACAAGACGAATCTCCCGGTCCTGGTCGATGATGTCCTCAGTCTGGCGCGTTCGCTTGGCAATGATGGTGCCGCTGATGATCCCCTGCCCGCCCGGCTGGAATCGATGCTCAAGCAGGACAAGGCCCTCGCCACCCTGCTCAGCCCTCACGCCATCCTGGGCGAGGGTCTGTCGCCCGATCAAGCCCGCCCCCTCGTCAGCCGGGGTCTCTGGCTGGATACGATGGCGCTGCTGCTGCGGCTGTTTCCCGGCACGGGCGCGCACAGCTTCTGCAAGGATTTCGGGGATGTCTCGGCCGCCGCGCTGGACACCGCCTTTGACGCGCCGCTGGAGGAACTGGAGTCCCTCATCCAGCGGCTGCGCAGCATCCTCCTTCCCACCTCCTCCTCCAACGAGGAGATCGCCAACGTGTTGCTGGCGGAACTCGGGGCAAGCTAGCCCGCCCTCCTCACGGCATGCTTAGACTGAGCTGTACGGTGCCAAAGGCGCCGTCGTAACCGTCCCACCCAGGTGCAGGTCCGGCAGTGTGCCGCGAACATACCGGTTGGCGACGAGATCAGGATTGCCCGGATTCCGGCAGCATGAGGCATGACCCTGCGAGAAATCCACTGGCGCCCAGAAGCGTGAACACAAGAGAGAGTGTGACCCACGTCTCATGTGGCAGCCCGGAAGGCACGAATGCGCAGAGGGCGGCGATCATGAAACCGACGCAGCCCAGCAGTTTCCAGGCCCAGTGCGCGTGGCAGACCTCGATAAAAGCGAGGTATCCGGAGACGAGAAACAGCAGCGATCCCACAATGTTCGGCACCCACACCAACAGCTCCTGGCGAAACCAGGTGAGACCGGGAATCATGGCATCGAAAGTATTGAAGTTGAACAGCACCGTGCCCGGAAACTGAAGCGCGCAGCTCAACCACCCGATGTCCCGCGGACGCCAGCCGAAGTAGCGTCGGGAGGCCGGCGGACGGGCTTCCGGAGTGGGACCCTCCGGTGCATTGGCGCTCTGGAAAAGTTGCAGGTAGGCGGCGGTGGTAAAGGGAATGGACCCGGCAAAGAAGACGGCGTTCACTTGTGTGGAACTCAGCCCGATGTGGCGCGCCAGCGCGGGGGCCAGACTGAGCACACTGCCCAGCATGAACAAAGCCGCACCGAACGCGAACAGCGTGGCAATCCACCAGTTCAGTGTGCGCGGGGCCCACAGGCAGCGCACCAGCATGCGCCCCTCCACAAGGAGAACCTCCCCGGCCAATCGCTTCCGGTGCGCGCGGGAAATCCAGACGTGCCGGGCCCGATCCGATCGGTCGAATTCCCGTCGTGTGATGAACGGCCAGGGCCCGCGCGCCTCGAGGCAACGCCAGCCGGCCAGCGCGGCGTCGATGGGGCCTGACCTCGGGTCGTCCGGCATCTTGGCGGGGAGCAAGTCCGCAGTGGCCCGCTCAATGATGGAACGCGGAACCCTGCATCCGGGGTTGATGCCGTTTCAATGACGCAAAATGCTTCACCGCATTCTGAATGTCGTACAACAGCAGATCCGCCATGTCCCGCGTGAAGCCCTCCTTGCACACGCAGCGCAGGACGGCCAGATCCTCGCGGTTCTTGGGAAAGGTGTAGGCCGGCAACTGCCAGCCCCGTTCCCGCACCTTGTCCGAGATGTCGAACACGGAAAAGTTGGCCTTGTCGTTGGTGGTGAAGGCGAACACGGGCAGATCACTCCCATCCGAAATCAGCGTGAACGGCCCCAAGCGGGCGAGCTGCCCGGACAGGTGCAGCGCCACCTCCCGGCTGGTCTGGTGAATCCGCCGATACCCTTCCCGGCCCAGGCGGAGGAAGTTGTAGTACTGGGCGACCACCTGATTGCCGGGTCGGGAGAAATTCAGCGCGAAATTGGGCAGGTCCCCGCCGAGGTAGTTGCAGTGGAACACCAGGTCCTCCGGCAGCTCCGCCGCGTCCCGCCAGATGATCCAGCCCACGCCCGGATACACCAGACCGAACTTGTGGCCTGAGGTGTTGATGGATTTCACCAGCGGCAGCCGGAAATCCCATTCGAGCCTTGGCTGGAGGAACGGCGCCACAAACCCACCGCTGGCCGCGTCCACATGAATCGGCACCTCCCACCCGGTGCTGGCATTCAACTTCTGTAGGGCATCGTTGACTTCCTTCACGTTCTCATACCGGCCATCCATGGTGCTGCCCAGGATGACCACCACGCCGATGGTGTTCTCATCCACCAGTTTCAACGCCTCGGCGGCATTGAGGCAGAAGCGGTTTCCTTCCATGGGAACAAAACGCGGTTCCACCTCCCAGTAGCGACAGAACTTCTCCCAGCAGACCTGCACATTGATCCCCATCACCAGGTTGGGGCGTCCAACCGGTCTGCCCCGGGACTTCAGGCGGTCACGCCAACGCCACTTCAGCGCCATCCCGCCCAGCATCGCCGCCTCGCTGGAACCGATGGTGGAGCATCCCGTGGCCTGCGCGGCTTTCGGCGCGTGCCACAGGTCGGAGAGGATGTTCACGCAGCGCATCTCGATCTCGGCGGTCTG
>JALOTU010000031.1 GCA_025457725.1 Verrucomicrobiota bacterium | reverse complement strand
CAAAGCGCCCGCAGTCAAGACCACCAAGGTCCAGTCCGGACTCGCGGAGGGCGCCATTCGCGCGGCCAAGGAGGGCCTGCCGGTGTATTCCGTCAGCTCCGATGTGCAGGGTTCGACCGGTATCAGCACGTTTCAGAAGGCGCTGGGCCGTTTCATCGATGTCGGCATTGCCGAAGCCAACATGGTCAGCACCGGCGCGGGTCTGGCCAAGGCGGGGTTCATTCCCATCGTGGACACCTTCGGCCAGTTTGGGGTCACCAAGGGCAACCTGCCCCTGACGATGGCGGCGCTGTCCCAGGCACCGGTCATCGCCATCTTCTCCCACGTGGGTTTCCAGGATGCCGCCGATGGGGCCAGTCACCAGGCCACGACGTATTTTGCCGCCGTCAGTGCGATTCCCCACACGGTGGTGATTGCCCCCAGTTGTTCCAGCGAGGCGGAGGCGTTGATGTATGAGGCCATCAAGCGCCAGGCGGCCGAGCGCCAGGCGGGCAAAGACGGCGAGAGCTACATCTTCTTTGTCGGCCGCGAGAATTATCCGGTCTCCTGGCTCGAGAACGCCACGTATCCCTGGGGCCGGGCACAGGTCACTCAGCAGGGTAGCGACGTGGTGTTGATTGGATGCGGCACCTTGTTCAGCAAGGCGGTCGAGGCGGGCCGACTGCTTGCGGAGAAGGGGGTCAGGGCCACCGTCATCAACAATCCCTTTGTCAATCGCGTGGATCTGGAAACCATCGGGGCGGCCGTCAAACCCTGCGGCAAAGTCGTCACCATCGAGGATCATCAACAGGTCTGCGGGATGGGCTCGCAGGTCAGCCACGCGCTTTCCACCGCCGGCATTCCGCATTCGATGATCTCACTGGGCATCCGGGATGAATTCGGCCAGAGCGCCTATCTGGCGGAGCACCTCTACGAGAAACATGGGATGACCGGTCCCAAGATGGCGGAGGCCGCACTCAAGCTGCTCGGGAAACAGCCCGGTTGAGTCGGCCGTGTCCTGTTTCAGGCCATCAGTTTTCATGCCCGGCCCGGGTTGGAAGAGCGCGGGCACCACCCCTGCCGGAGCCTGAGCCGGTCGGGAAGCCAGGCCCACCCACCGATGGTGCGTGGGTTGCTTCAGCCCAAGGCATGAAGGCAAGGCCAAGGGGCACGCAAGCTGACAGGACAGTCGGGGTCGGAGGAGTTGTCATTCCGCTGGCATTGGCTTTCGGCTGCCTTTTTGTCGCCGGTTGCGACCAATTCTCCAAGGCCGTCAGTGCTCTGGGAGTTCAGAAGGTTGAAGCCAGGGCGGCGGAAGACCACATCGACGCCTTCCTGACCTATCAGGAAGCGCTGGTGGGAAAGGATTCGGAGTCGGTGGTGGAGGTCTTTGGCAAGCCGAAAGGCATTTTTGAACGGCGCAGCGGGAAGATCTGGATGTATGATCGCTGGACCGTGGAGTTTGACGCGGACGGGATGGTCCTGAAAATGGAACGGGACGTTGCGTCGTCCGGAGGCAGCCATGGCGCCGGCACCTCCATGGCGCTGGAAGCCCGTCCAGCCGCACCTGCCCCGGCCCCCTCATCGCCGGGCGGGATCGTCAGGATCTCCAACGGAGGTCAACCGGTGGACCTGAAGCCCCTGATGCCCGAGGGCAAGATCACGGTGATCGATTTTTACGCCGACTGGTGCGGTCCGTGCCGCCGGATTGCACCCCAATTGGAAAAGCTGGCCGCCGAAAATCCCGAGGTGGTTTTGGTGAAGGTGGATATCGTCCAATGGGAATCGCCCGTGGCCCGGCAGCACGACATCCGCTCGGTGCCGAACATCCGCGTGTTCGACCGCAATCACCAGTTGGTGGGCGCCCCGACCTCCAGCCTCGTCGAGGTCGAGTCCTGCATTCGCAAGGCGGGCGGCTGACCTGCGTGCTTCGCCAAAGCGTCCGTTTCCTCCGGATTTCTTGACCCGCTGACTTTCTCTGCTAGGGTCCGGATTCCGTTGCGCCCTCGCCAACGGTTGAAAAATCAAACACATGAAAAACCTTCTACTCTCGTCACTTGCCATGGGGATTCTCGTCAACACCGGTCTCTGCCTCGACAAAGCGGATCTGACCACAAGCGACCAGCGCGTAAGCTACTGCATCGGGGCCGATATTGGAGGCGGCTTCAAGGAGCAGGGCATCAACGTGGATGTCAAGGCGCTGGCGGCCGGGGTGACGGATGCCCTGGCCGGAAAAACCGTGCTTTCGGAGGAGGAGATGAAGGAAGTGATGATGGGTTTTCAAAAGGAGATGATGGCCAAGCTGCAGGCCAGGCAGGCCTCGGCCGGGGCGGAAAACACGGCGGCGGGCAAGACGTTCCGGGAGGAAAACGCCAAGAAGGAAGGCGTCAAGGTGTTGCCGAGCGGTTTGCAATACAAAGTGCTGAAGTCCGGCAGCGGCAAAACCCCCAAGGCCACCGACAAGGTGAGCACTCATTACCACGGAACCCTCATCGACGGCACGGTGTTCGACAGCTCGGTGGAGCGCGGCGAGCCGGTCAGCTTTCCGGTGGACGGCGTCATTCCGGGCTGGACGGAAGCATTGCTGCTGATGAAGGAAGGGGACAAGTGGCAGCTGGTTGTTCCGCCCGATCTGGCGTACGGCGAACGGGGTGCCGGCGGTCGCATTGGACCCAACAGCACCCTGATCTTCGAGGTGGAGCTGCTCTCCGTCGAGTAGGCCGCAGTGGCCTGATGCACCCAGCGCCGCCATGAACCGGATCCGTTCGTTGCACCGCGATCTCGGCTGACCCGTTTCCCACGCATGCCTGAACCCCGCGAGGCCATCGTCGCACTGGGCTGGAATGCGCGCTGGGATGAGGTGTTTGAGCGGGAGGCCGACCGGAACACGGTCCCGGGGAGGGTTGGCGTGGAGGACAAGCACCACTACCAGATCTTCGCCGAGGCCGGGGTGTTCACCGGCAGAATCACCGCCAGGTTCCGGTCCCGCGCCCGGGTGCCGGCGGATTACCCGAAGGTGGGTGATTGGGTTTCCTTTTCCCTCCCGGAGCCCGAGGGCCTGGCACACATTCACCAGGTGCTGCCCCGGCGCACCCGGCTGGCCCGCAAACGCAAGGGACGCGAAACCCGTGAACAGGTGCTGGTGACCAATGTGGATGTCGCGTTCATCGTGCACGGGCTGGACCGCGAGCTCAATGTGCGCCTGATCGAACGATTCCTGGTGATGACGCGCGAGGGCGGGGTGCAGCCGGTGGTTCTGCTCAACAAGACCGATCTGGATTCCCGGGCGGCGGCCACGGAATCCAGCCTGCGCGAGGCCCTTGGCGATGTTCCGATCCACACCACCTGCGCTCGAACAGCCCTCGGCGTTGCCGGCTTGAAATCGTATCTCGCGCCCGGAAAAACCGTCGTGTTCATGGGGGCTTCCGGCGTGGGCAAATCCAGCCTGATCAACCGGCTCTACGGCGAGGAGGTGCAGGCCACCGCCGAGGTGCGCGAAAGCGACGCCAAGGGCCGTCACACCACCACTTGGAGGGAGATGGTGGTCCTGCCGGATGGCGCGCTGGTGATCGACACGCCCGGGATGCGGGAGTTCCACATGTGGATGAGCGGGGAGGGGATTCATGAGGCCTTCCCGGAAATCGAGCCGCTCGCCCTGCAATGCCATTTCCGCGACTGCAGCCACACGGTGGAGAAACGCTGCGCGGTCATCGCCGCCGTTCAAGCGGGTCGGTTGTCGCAGGAACGGTATCAGAGCTTTTTGAAACTGAGCCAGGAGCTGGCCTTCCTGGAACGGGCGCACCGGCATCAGGATCGACAGGTCCGCCGGCGCGATTCCCTGTTGCGGCGGCGCTCTGTGTTGGACAAGGATTCAAAGGACTGACAATCATTTCATCATGACCACGGCAACCAAACCCACACTGCTCGTGCTGGCCGCCGGCATGGGCAGTCGCTACGGCGGCCTCAAGCAGATCGATCCCATCGGCCCCAACGGGGAAACCATCATCGATTATTCCATCTACGACGCCCTGCGGGCCGGATTTGGGAAGGTGGTGTTCGTCATTCGTCACGACATCGAGGAACCGTTCAGGAGCATCGTGGGCACCCGGTTCGAGGGGCGCATCCCGGTGGAATATGCATTTCAGGAACTCGACAAGCTGCCGTCCGGATTCACCATCCCCCCGGGCCGCACCAAGCCGTGGGGCACGGGCCAGGCGATTCTCGTTACCGCCGGACTTATCCGCGAACCTTTCGCGGTCATCAATGCCGACGACTTCTACGGCGCGAATTCGTTCCGGGTGCTGGCCGATCATCTGCGCGCGGGCACGGCGGACTATGCCATGGTGGGCTTTGTGTTGCGGAATACGCTCTCCGAACATGGCAGCGTGGCGCGAGGCGCCTGCGGGACTGATGCCGACGGATATTTGAAAAGCGTCGTCGAACTGACAGCCATCGAGAAGGACGGGGCGGGGGCGAGGTATGCCGATGCAGATGGCACAATGCAGCGACTGACGGGGGACGAGCCGGTTTCCATGAACATGTGGGGATTCAACCCCAGCCTGTATCGCCATTTGTCCGAACTGTTCACGGAGTTTCTCCAGAAGGAGGGGCGGGAATTGAAATCCGAATTCTACATCCCCAAAGTCGTCAACGCCCTGGTTGCGTCCGGAAAGGAACGGTGCCGGCTGCTGACGACGCCGGATGCCTGGCTTGGGGTGACTTATCGGGAGGACCGGCCGATTGTGGTCGAGGGCCTCGGACGATTGATCCGCTCCGGGGCCTATCCGCAGAAACTCTGGGAATGATCGAGAGCCGGCAGGTGCAAGCCGTGGTGGAGAAGTTCCGGGTCGCCGGAACCTGCCGTTCCACCCAACCCTTGGGCAACGGGCACATCAACGACACGCAGCTGGTGGTTTTGGAGGATTCCGGCGCGGAGATCCGCTGCGTGCTCCAACGGATCAACCGCCACATCTTCCAGCAACCGGAGGCGATGATGGACAACATCCGGCGCGTCACCACGCACCTGGCGGCCAGGACCTCCGGCGAACCCGACGCCTGCCGGCGATGCCTGACCCTGATTCCGGCCCGGGACGGGCGGTGCTTCCATCAGGATGTCACCGGGGACATCTGGCGCATGTACGACCACATCCCCGGCGGGTGCAGCATGGAGGTCGTCGGGTCCACGGCCGAGGCGTTCGAGGCGGCAAAGGCCGTGGGTCGATTCCAACGATTGCTGGCCGACCTGCCGTCGCCGCGGCTGCATGAAACGCTTCCTGACTTTCACCACACCCCGAAACGGTTCGCGGCACTGGAACAGGCGGTGGCCATCGACGGGGCGGGGAGGGGGTGTCACGCGCGGGCGGAGATTGAGTTCGCGTTCGCCCGCCGCTCTTTGACCGGCGCACTGCTGGCGGCCGGCCTGCCGGAGCGCATTGTCCATAATGATACCAAGCTGAACAACCTGCTGTTCGATGCCGATTCAGGCGAGGCCCTCTGCGTGGTGGATCTCGACACGGTGATGCCCGGGTTGGCCCCGTTGGACTTCGGTGACCTGGTCCGCACCGCGGCCTGTCCGGCGCGGGAGGACGAACGCGACCTGTCGCAGGTGGAACTGCAGATCGACTGGTTCGAGGCCCTGGCCCGGGGGTACCTGTCCGAGGCGGGCCAATTCCTGACCGTTGCCGAGAAGGCCCACCTGGTTTGTGCCGGCAAACTGATCACGCTGGAAACCGGCATCCGCTTTCTAACGGATTACCTCTCGGGCGACACCTACTTCAAGGTGCAGCGCGAAGGACAGAACCTTGACCGTTGCCGCACACAGTTCAAACTGGTCGCATCCATCGAACGACAGGAACCGGCGATGCAACGCCTGATAGACATCACGCCATGAGAGTATTGATCACCGGCGGCGCCGGCTTCATCGGCAGCCACATCGCGGACTTCTTCCAGGGAAAGGCCGAGGTGCGGGTGCTGGACAACCTGCGCTCCGGCTTCAAGGACAACCTGAACGGGTTGCAGTGCGAGTTTTTGGAGGGCTCCATCCTTGATCGGGAGCGCGTCCGGCGGGCGGTGCAGGGCGTGGATTACGTCTTTCACCTGGCGGCGATGATCAGTGTGCCGGAATCCATGGAGAAACCCGTGGAATGCAATGCAATGAATGCCGCCGGGACGCTGGTGGTGTTGGAGGAGGCGGCGAGTGCGGGGGTCAAAAAGCTGGTGCTCAGCACTTCCGCGGCAATCTACGGTGACAACCCGGTGACACCGAAACTGGAATCCATGGCGCCGGAACCGAAGAGCCCCTATGCCATCACCAAACTGGACGGCGAATACTACTGCCAGATGTTCACCGCCGAGGGACGCCTGAAAACCGTGAGCCTGCGCTATTTCAATGTCTTCGGCCCGCGCCAGGATCCCCGCAGCCAGTATGCCGCCGCGGTGCCGATCTTCATCGAGCGCGCCCTGAAGCACGAGCCGATCATCATTCACGGGGACGGCGAGCAGACGCGGGATTTTATCTATGTGAAGGATATCGCGGCGGCGAACGCCTTCTTCGCCACTCAATCATCCTGCACGGGAGTCTTCAACGTGGCCTACGGCCGACGCATGTCCATCAAGGAACTGGCCGTCACGATTTGCCGCCTGACCGGATCACGTTCAGAACTCAGGCATGGTCCGGCACGGGCGGGCGACGTGAAACACTCGCTCGCTTCGATTGAGAAGCTCCTGAACGCCGGATTCCAGCCTGCGGGGGATTTGTCAGCCGGGCTGGAGCAGACCATCCGCTTCTTCCAACAGCGGATCTCCGCTTGAACCGGGCAACCCGGCCCTCCGCCCAGTCAGGCTTGTCGCAGGGTCTTGTTCTTGGCGCGCGACTCCTGGGTCAGTCGCTGCTTGAACGCCAGCAGCTTGCTCTGGAAGGCGGCGTCGCCCGCGCCGAGAATCTGCAGGGCCAGCAATCCGGCATTCCGACCGCCATCAATCGTGACGGTGGCGACGGGCACCCCGGGCGGCATCTGGACGATGGAAAGCAACGAGTCCAGGCCCTTGAGCGATTTGCTTTCGATGGGCACGCCGATGATGGGCAGCGTGGTGAACGCCGCCGTCACCCCCGGCAGATGGGCCGCCCCTCCCGCCCCGGCAATGATCACCCGCAGGCCGCGTTTGTAGGCGGACGAGGCGTATTCCTCCAGGCCGTGGGGATCGCGGTGGGCTGAAATCACCCTGGCTTCGGTGGCCACGCCGAACTCGGCGCAGGCGTCCGCCGCCTTCTTCATCACGGGCCAGTCCGAATCGCTGCCCATCAAAATTCCGACCAATGGGCTTTGGGTTTTGCGCTTCTTCATTTCGCGGGCAGGGATATAGCGGTTTGGGCTCGGAGGCGAAATATAAATCGGCACGGGATTGACGAAACCATCCGGATACCCATGATGATGCCCGCGCCATGACCACCGCGAACAAGGTCACCATCTTCCGCATTCTGCTGATCCCCTTCTTCGTGGTGGAGGTGCTGTATTACGTTCGCGCCGGGGAGGAACTGCATCGCTGGCTGGCGTTGGCCACTTTCCTCTTCGCCTCCGTCTGCGACGGTGTGGATGGATACATTGCGCGTCGTTACAATCAGCGCAGCGAGCTGGGAGCGCTGCTGGATCCGCTGGCGGACAAGCTCCTGCTGGTCTCCGGCGTGGTGCTGCTGAGTCTGGACAACACCCCCTGGCTGACCCAACTGCCCCTCTGGTTCACCGGCACGGTCATCGGTCGGGACGTGCTCCTGCTGGTCGGATTGGTCGTGGTCTATGTGACCATGGGCAAGCCCGTGATCCGGCCCCGGTGGATCGGCAAGGTCGCCACGGTCCTGCAAATGGCCGCCGTGCTCTGGATCCTGCTGAAGCTGCCCGCGGACGGATTTGATTGGGTCGCCGCCGCGGCCGCCCTCTGCACCGGGGTCTCCGGCGTGTGGTACCTCCTCGACGGCATCCAACAACTCAGCGCGCATCCCACCAGTTCGGCAACGCCCCCCGACAAGTAGGGTGCGACCATGCAGCCTGGATTCGACGGCAGGGCGCGACTCTGATTTACTCCGCGCGTGCAACACTCATTGCCGCCTCTGACACCTGGAACGCTCTACCTGGTGGCCACCCCCATCGGCAACCTCGAGGACATCACCCTG
This sequence comes from Verrucomicrobiota bacterium, assembly GCA_025457725.1. GTDB lineage: Bacteria > Verrucomicrobiota > Verrucomicrobiia > Limisphaerales > DSYF01 > JALOTU01. The sequence goes on along the minus strand of JALOTU010000031.1, from coordinate 3,236 downwards.
CGCGCGCTCCGCGTTCTGAAGGAGTGCGATGTGGTGGCCGCGGAGGACACGCGTCGCACCGGCCAATTGCTCAAACATTTCGAGATCCGTAAGCCGCTCCTGAGTTACTTCCAGTTCAACGAAGCCAAACGCAGCGAGGAAATCCTCGGTCGGTTGGGCAGGGGGGAGCGGGTGGCACTGGTCACGGACGCCGGCACTCCCGGCATCAGTGATCCCGGGGAGCGCGTGGTCAAGGCGGCCGTCGCCAACGGCTTCCGCGTGGAAGCCATTCCCGGTGCCTGCGCACTGATCGCGGCGCTCACCGCCAGCGGACTGTCATCCGACGAATTCCATTTCATCGGGTTTTTGCCCCATAAATCCGGGCAACGCCTCAGGCAGCTTGAGTCCGCAAAAACCATCCCGGGCACCCTGGTGCTTTACGAATCCCCCTACCGGATCGGAAAGCTGCTCGTGTTGCTGAACGAGGTCTTTCCGGACCGCCGCGTGGTGCTCGCGCGTGAGCTGACCAAGAAGTTCGAGGAATTCCTGCGGGGCACACCCGGGGAACTGCTGGGCCTGGTGGAGCAGCGGTCCCTCAAGGGCGAGTTCGTCGTGCTGGTCGACGGGAAACCCGCCGGCGCGACCTCTTGAACGCTTTTGGAGCACAAAACCGGTGAGGGGGAAAGACCGGAACGGATTGGGGTAACCACGAAACGCGCGAACATACGAAAATGGGGACGAAAACGGGCAGGTGGAATTGCGCGCTTTGAACCCCGGAACCGGAGCGCCGACGGGCAGGCGGCTGTATCGCAGATGGGTAATCTGCGGTTTTTGACCTGTTCCGCTTGCACCCTTGCATGGAATTCAATCGCTCTGGTGCAGGGGCGGTACCAGGGCCAACCCGCGGGCGGGTCACCCAGGCAGCGATGCGGCGGGGCGGCAAGCATCATGACCAAACCGGCCCGACAACGGGCCGGCGAGACGCGGTTCGAGTTTTGGCGGAGCCGGATGAGAGAAAGTTATCTGGAACGGAAAGGTTACGGATCACGCTGGGCGGTGGAGTTGTTTTCAGCGGGCTGAAACGGACGACGAGAATCAACGCTGACCTCACGCAAACCCAGTCAACTGCTGGCGGAAGCCGCGTTCAAAGTGCAGGCTTGCACCCTCCGGCGTTAGCCAAACCGATTGAATTTCGAATGATTTCAACAGAGCAACAGGTTAACAGAATTTGCGGGTTGGTTTCATTTTGATCCTCCCACCCTGCAAACCTCGATGCCGAGCAATCTTCCCAGTTTCTCAATCTTGTCCGCGATGTGTCCTACGCCGACGGCGCAGTGATGCGCCGGGCCATGGGCGTTCCAGTCATTCACGAATTGCCGCGCGCCAACTGAAAACTTGTAGCGCGAATTCGTGTTGCCGATCTCCAGCACCGGCCCGGGCACGGACTCGCCTTCCGCCGAGAGCAGCTTCAACCTTCCCTCCTTCGTCTCTACAACCGACAAGCAGGTGACCGGCCCGTGCTTCACACTCATTTCCACGGAAAGGCCGCGACCGACTTTGCCGTGATAGACCTCGAGTGGGCGCACCTTGGTTTTTCCTTCCGCAATCGCAATATGCCCCGGCCCGTCGTGGCCCATGAGCACCACGTCGTCCTTGAAGTCCATCGCGTAGTATTCCGTAAAAGAACCGCCCGCGCCGAACGCATCCATGATCTTCATCGCCTGCGCGTTCTTCACCTCGTATTCGCCGGCCACAGGAATCCCGCGCGCGGTCAGCAGCGAATTGCCGAGGATGATCGAGCTGATGGCGTCTTCGTTGTCCGCGTTGCCCGTGCCGCTGTAAAAATACGCCAGCGAGCCGAGATCATGCTCCTTCACCAGCCGGTCGAGCGCAATGGAAGTTTTCGCGGCGCGTTCGAGTTCGGCTTGCGAGCAGTCCGGTTGCACGTCGAAAACCTTCTTGAAATGCGCGACACGATCCTTGATTTGCTTAGCCGAAACTTCACGACGCAGCGCGGCGAGTTCGTCCACTTCCACAATCTCGATGTGCCCACCGAAGGTGGCGCATTGCATCGTGGTGTCGGAGGCGATGTCCAGCATCCCGCCGTAGTAGTGCCCCATCAGCCCAAGCCGGTTGTGAAACATCGTGTGCGCCACGCGCGCGGCTTCCATCCAGGCCTCCACTTCCTTCCAGCAAACTGGGTCATCGTGCAGCATCCCGGTGACCTGATGAAACGCAATCCCCGCACGGCTGAAGACGTTGGCGATCTCCGGCACTGGACACGCCGCGCAATGCGCCAGCCATTCGCCCGTCATCGCGGTCCGATTGGTCATTTGATTGAACTTCGCGTAATCAATCGCCACCTCCGGTGAAAGGTTCAAAATGATCACCGGAACTTTGGCCCGCTGCACCACAGGCAACACGGTGGACGAGAGCGCGTAGGTCGTGACGTGCAGGAAAATCAAATCCACGTCCGCCGCGCGAAATTGATGTCCCGCCTCCAGCGCCTTCACCGGATTGTCAATCAGGCCAAGGTTCACGACTTCGACGCCGGGGCGAGAGAGCTTTCCCTGCACCACGCGGACATACCTCTGCAAGCGCGGTTTGAGTCGTTTGAACTGGGGCCAGTAGGTATCCAGCCCGATGCCGAAGAGACCGACGCGGAGGTTTCGTTTCATTTTCATGGATCGCTTCATTGTAACCAACGCAACTACGGTTGGGATTTGTTTTGAAACCACCGGACCAGTTCGCATCCCACCCACTCATGCCCGCGTGCGTTCGGATGGTTGACCTGTGGCATCGGTTCCTCCAGCGGTGTGCCGCGAGCCAGTCCCACCTTAAACGCCGCGAGCGAATCCACAAGCCCGACCACAGCCATCCCACGGCGGGATGAAAAGATGAGTTGGCGTGGGTGGTGTTTTCCTGCCACAAGGCAGGGATGAAAAAACAAACCCGTTCCACGCCAACCCGCCCCACGTTCTCCATCTTCCGCCAACTCTGCAATCTCATTTCCACCCACCTGGTAGGCCAACTGGCCCGCGACACCAATGTGGAGGAAAAATCCCGCTCGTTCAAACCGTGGAGTCACGTGGTCAGTCTGCTCTTCGCCCGGTTTACGCACGCCGTCGGCCTCAACGATGTCTGCTAAATAGGGGTCACCCATTAGGGCGCCGGGTCAACAAGTAAAAAGTTGGCCGTTCCCGGGTTTCTTGTCTCCGGGTGGCTGCGCGAACAGTGCACAGCTTTGAAGCGACTGA
>JALOTU010000375.1 GCA_025457725.1 Verrucomicrobiota bacterium | reverse complement strand
TCCAATTCCAGCGCCCGCCGCCATTCGTCGCGCCAGCCGGCGAACGCCTCCTCCAGCCAGTGTTCCCATCGCCCCGGCGTCTCCGCCGCGCAAGCCTCCCGTTGCTCCGCCAGCCATGACTCCGCGTCGGGCCGCGACTGGGTATATCGGTGCAGTCGCAGAACCAGATCACGGATCCGGCCGTCCCGGTCGGGAGCGTAAGCTTCCACGAGCGCCTGGACCGCGTCGCTGATCTCGATCTTCCCGCTGAAGCATTCCTCGAACAGGTCATCGAGCGTCTCCTGGGTCAGCAGCCGGCATTGCTGGTCGTCGAGCACCCTGACCTCGGGATCGAGCCCCAGCTCGTGAAAGTGCGATTGGACAAGACGCAGGCAAAAGCTGTGGATGGTGGAGATCTTGGCCGTCTCGACCAGCGCGAGCTGGCTGGCCGCGTGTTCCTTGACCGCGCCGGCAGACCGGTCCACGAACGCTTGGAGGGCGTGCCGCAACCGGTGCCGCATCTCGGCGGCGGCCGCGTCGGTGAACGTCACCATCAATACGCGATCCAGCGAGGATGCGGTGGGATCACTGATCACGCCGAGGCAACGCTCGACCAGCGTGCTTGTCTTGCCCGTGCCCGCCCCCGCGACCACGATCACATTCCCACGCGCCTTCACGGCTCTCGATTGATTCGGATTCAATCCCATGCATTCGTCCCCGTGACCGGACCGGCGTCCCGCTTCATTCGCCTGCCTCCGTTGCCTGCTCCTGTCCGCCCGCCCGTCTCAACGTCCGGTAGGGTTGCATCCAGGAATCAAACCGGCAGATCGGGCGAAACTCGCAGATGCCGCACGCGGTTTCGCCGCGGTGTTGATACGGGGAGACCGCCGCCTCCCCGCCAAAGATCCGTGCGCCCAGCTCGCGGATTTGTTGCGACGCGCTTTCCAGCAGGGCAGCGAACTGGTCTTCGGGCAGCGCTTCGTTGCCGCGCAAGGCGGGCTCGCCATTGTTCTTGAAGCTGTATTTGAACTGGTCGCCCTTCTGCGCATTGCGGATGTCGAACTTCCGGACAAACGAGGCATCAAAGCGTCCGAGATGCCGGAAGGCTTCCGCAGCCGCAGTCTCCCCCGCCGCCTGCGCCTCCGGACGGGATTTGCCGGATGTCGGCGTCGCGCGCAATCCCACGTAGAACACGCCGGCCGGCCGCAGCGACGTTGCACCGAACGATTTCATGGCGCCATCGTTGACGCAGATCGCCTGGAGGTAGGCCGGCATTTGGAGCTGCAACCCGTTCTCAAATTTCAGGTCCTCAAACTGTTTGCCGCCGGACTTGTAATCCAGAATCGCCACGGCCGTCCGGCCCTTGGCCAGCGGCAGCAGATCCACCCGGTCCACGCGTCCCCGCAGCTTCACCCGTCGGCCCCCGCCCGCGTCCAGCGTCCAGGCCGGCCAGCCCTCCTGTTCCATGCCGAAGCTTACCTCGACGGCTCCCGGCTCGAACTCGTTCTGTCGCGCCCACACCGTCATCGTCTCCACCAGGCGTTCCAGGTTGCGCAGCAGGGAGCGCGCATGGAACGCACGGCCCGAATCGGCCAGCATCATGCCGTGCTGATAGGACTGCAGGTGCTTCTCCCCGATCTCGCGCAACCACGCGACGGCCTCGGCGGGATCCAGGTCGCGCCAGCGTCGTCCGGACTCCATCACGCGCCGGTGAAAATCCGCCAGGATCTCATGCTGGAACGACCCGGTCTGCCGCGCGTCCACCTCAAATTCATCACGCTCGCGCGCCCGCAGCCCGTGCGCCACAAAGAACCGGAAGGGACACGAGGCAAACGCCTCCAGCGCGCTGACGGACAGGTTCAATTCGTCGCCATGCAATGCGGCGGCCACGTGGGGCGACAGGGTCTCGCTCTGCAACGCGCGGCTCACCTGCCGCCACCGTTCCCGGACGGTTTGCACCAGAGGCGCCGCCAGCAAGGGTTCCAGTCCGGGCGGGGGCGGATCCGCGAGCAGCGTGCCCGCCAGCTCCCCGGCATGGCGGCAATCGGACCAGGGCACGATTCCGTCGAACGCTTCCTCGGCGATTTCCGGGAACGCGCGTTTCAATTCATCCACGAACCTCGAGGGGTTGAGCGCCCGGCCCCGGGCATCCACCGCGGACCAGCTGACCAGCAGGCGCAGGCGCGCCCGCGTCAAGGCGATGTAACCAAGATACCGTTCGTGCCCAAACTGGCGCCGGCCCGGGCTGAGGTGCGTTCCCTGGGTCTCCAGGTCTTCCACGTCCGCTTCGCTGAGCAAAGGCAGGCCGCGGGGCAGGGCGGGAAACACGCATTCGTTCATCCCCAGCACAAGCACAAACTTGAGGTCCGGATTGCGTGAGCGATCCACACGACCCACCAGCACCTGGTCGAGCGCCGGCGGAATCACGCCCACGCTCAGTCCGCTCAACCCGGCCTCGATGACCTGCAACCATCCACGCAGCGGCAACGCCACCCCGCGAAACGCGCGCTCCAGGTTGTCGAGCCAGTCCTGCATCTGTTCCCACACGGTTGCGTGAACCGCGCCGCCCGGCGACTCCCCCCAACGCTGCAATCGCGCTTCAACGTCCAGCGCGCGCCAGAGCCCGCGAATCCATCCGGCCAGCCTGTCGCCCGTGGGCTTCCCCTGCGTGCCTTGCAGCCGCTGATGAAAATCGGCAAAGGGCGCGGTCGATCGAGCCCGGTATTCCTCGAGCCTGTCGCGACCGGGCAAATCCGCATCCGGCGGCAGCGGTTGCAGCCACAGCCCGGCCCCCATCCATCCGCGCGACAACGCGGCGTTCTCCAGCTGGTCCACCTCCTGATCGCTCAGCCCGGCAAGGCCGGTCTTGAGTGCGCCCAGCCAGTCCTCGGGCCGCCAGTCGAATGCGGACGCGCGCAGGGCAAAACGGGTCAATTCGGCGAGCGGATGATGCGACACCGGCTCCCGTTGATCCAGGAAGCACGGCACTTGATAACGCTTGAACACCCGCCGCAGCGCGTCCTGGTAACCATCCAGATTGCGCACGAGAATCGCGCAGTCGCGGAACCGGCCGCCTTCCTGGACAAAGGTCAGCACCTCGCGCGCGGCCAGTTGCGCTTCCGCCTCCACATCGGAGCACCTCACCAGGCGCAACGCCGGCGGATCCATGATTCCGATCGAAGGCCCTTCCTCCGCGGAACCAGGTTCCGCTTGGGCGGATCTTGTGGACGTTTGATCTCCCGGTGGGACGCTGGAAGGGCGCGGTGACGCTCCCGCCATCACGCGTTCCACCTTTGCCAGCATGGGGTTCTGACTGAACCGGCTCCGGCTCGCGTCCCGTGCGAGTTGTTCCACCTCGAGCTCCACGCCCGGC
>JALOTU010000030.1 GCA_025457725.1 Verrucomicrobiota bacterium | reverse complement strand
GAGGAGCGTGCGGCCGTTGGGGAAGGGATTGGCCAACTTGAGCTGAGTGCGATACCAGCCCGGCCCCTGATAGTAACGGACGTCCGGATCCACGGCGTCCCGGGCGTTGAAGCAGTGCGGCAGGATCACCGGCGTCCAGGTGACATTGTCCGACGCCATGTCGCCGCGCCAGATCTCCCAGATGCTGCCCAGGGAGCCTTGATATAACTCCCAGCCGTCAGTCAACTGCTGGCGCGTCTCGACCGCCAACACGCCTGGCAGGCTCAGCCACGAGCCCACGAGAAGGCTCACGATCCAACCGGTGTGCTGGTTTTCAGTCCGGGTCATTATTCGCTTCATGGCTGTCAGACAGAATCCTTCGCGTCCCGCATATTCATTTGTCTCGTGCTGACTCCCCATGCATCGTTGGCTAAAGCGAGGCCGGCTCGCCCGCAGCCTGCTTTTGATAACGCAGCAAGGCCTCAAGAAAATAGTAATCGGCGTAAACCAGCGGGACATCCACCTCGGAACTCTTTGGCAGGTGACCCACGCAATGACGCAGGAGGAACCCCCCGTTCTCGCCCACAGCCGCCAGATAGGCGGGCGAGGAAAGGGAGCGCAGTTGTTGTCGCGCCAGCTCCAGGCATTGCCGTCCGAACTCCGGTTCGACCTGCCCGCTCAATTCGATCAGGGCCGAAGCCATGATGGCCGCGGCGGAGGCATCCCGCGGAGCGTTGGGAATGTCCGGGGCGTCGAAGTCCCAATACGGAATTTTGTCTGCCGGCAGGCGCGGATGATGCATCAGGAAACGGGCGATTTTTTGGGCCTGGGTTCCGGCCGGCCCGTCTCACGATACATCATCGTGTAGCCATACAATCCCCAAGCCTGACCGCGCGCCCAGGCGGAATCATCCGCCGCGCCCTGATGCGTCTTCTTCTGCAGAACCGCGCCGTTCGTCGGGTTGTAGTCCACCACATGCCAGGAACTGGCGTCGGGCCGGAAATGGTCGTGCAGCGTGGTGCGCGCGTGCTGATTGGCGATGTGCTCCAGGTTGGCGTCGTTGCTCTCCTGCGCGGCCCAGGTCAGCAATTCCAGGTTCATCATGTTGTCGATGATCACCGGGTATTGCCATTTGGTGTGATCCCAGGAACGGATGGCTCCCACCCGGGGATCGAACCGTGTGCTGAGGGTTTGCGCTCCTTGCAGCAGCACGTCCCGGTAATGGGGATCGCCCGTGAGCCGGTAGCCGTTGCCATAGCTACAATTCAGCATGAAGCCGACGTCGTGGCTGCCGGTGTGATCCTTGATGCTTTCGAGCCGGGCCGTGTAGTCCTGCGCCGCCGCCTTCCATTGCGGCCGGCCATTGGACTCGTAGAGATACCAAAGCGAGCCCGGGAAGAACCCGCTGGTCCAGTCCGCGGGCCGGACCAGCTTCAGCTCGCCCTTTTCGAACGTCCGCGGGAGGTTTGTCTGCCCCCGGAGACTTTCCAAAAGGAACTCATACTGGCGGGCGGCGAAGGTCAAGGTTGCCGGGATCTGAATCAGCAAATCATCCGGGGCGACGGCGTCCGGGAGTGCACCCGGTGCCTGCCCGGGCGTGAAGGCGGCCGGATGGATCAACGCAGGCGCCTGACCGTCCAGCACGGCAATGCTTCGCTGCAGTATGCGTTGGAGATACTGCTCCATGCGACTCCCGTCCTGTTCCGCCGCCGCCTCCGCCAGCACCTTCCGCATCACGGGCAGGGCCGGGCGAGCCAGTTCGCCGAGGCGGTCGAGGACGTTGGCCGCCTGAAGCGCAAACACCAGGTTGTTGGTGTCCTGCAGTCGTCGCTCCAAAACAGGCAGCGCCATTTCGATGGCGCCGAGCCGGGCGATCGCTTCCGCCGCGGCAACTTGCACCGCCCCGGATGAATCCTCCAGGCGCAGGCTCAAGCTGGCCGCGGCGGGCGCGGCCCGGGGTCCCAGCACCGTGCACCCCTGCGCCGCCCACCAGCGCACGGGCTCACTGGGGTCCTCCAGCGCCACGATGATTTCCGGCAGGTTCGCGAGGTTGCCTTCGGAAGCGAGGACCGCCAACTCGAAAGCGCGCTCGACCGGATACGCCCCGGGCTGGCGAGAGGCTTCATAGCCTTCCAGAGCCGAGCCTTCAGGGAGAAAGCCGTTGTCCACGATCTCGATCGTATGCTGCTTCAACGCCACGCGCATTCGTTCGAGCGCGACGCGATGGGCGGGATCGGCGGCCAGGCTTTGCACATTGTCCGGATCAGCGGCCAGATCGTAGAGTTCCTCCGCCGGTTTTCGCCCCCAGAATTGCGCGGTGGCGGGTGTGAGTCCGCCCTCGCGAGCCAGCCGCGCCCACGACTGGTAACCGCGGGCGCGAAACATGTAGTCCAGGGGCTGCACGTAGGGGAGATCGGGGCGAAAATTGCGGATGTAAAGCCAGCGTGAGTCCATCACGGAACGCATCATGTCGTAGCGTTCGTCCATGCGGTCGCGGGTGCAAAAGACGAACTCATTCGTCGCCGCTTCCGGCCCGGCGAAGGCGCGGCCTTGCATGTAATCCGGAATCTTGACGCCGGCCAGCGAGAGCACCGTGGGCGCAAAATCCACGAAGCTGACGGGCTGGCTGAGGCGCGATCCGGGAGCGGCGGGTGCCAGATGCCGCCACTTGGGCGGGAAGCAGGCAATGAGCGGAACGTGCGTCCCGCTCGCCTGGAGGAAACGTTTGCTTCGCGGCAATACGCCGCCGTTGTCGGCGTAGTAGAAGATGATGGTGTCGTCCGCCAGTCCGGCCTCCTCCAACTCCTTCAACTTCCTCTCGATCTGATGGTCCAGCAGCGCCAGGCAATCGTAGTAGCGGGCCCAATCCGCGCGGATTTCGGGCGTGTCCGGCTGATACGGCAGCACGCGCACCGTAGCGGGATCGGTGGGCGTGAAGCCCGGCGGCGCTCCCTTGAGTGTTTCCGGGAACAGACAGCTCTCGTGCGTCACCTCGTGGTTGAAAACGCTGAAGAACGGCTGCTGCGGGTCGGGCCGGTCCCGGTAATGCGCGCTCTTGCCGCATTCGTTCCAGGTCTCCTTGAGGTTGATCGGGGCGTTGTAATCGGTTTTGGCGTTGTTTGCCGTGAAGTAACCGGCCTCGCGCAGGAGTGCCGGGAAACCCTTGAGCCAGGCGGGAATGTTGCCCTGGGCACGCATGTGGTGCGCCGGACCGGAGGAGGCGGCGAACGTGCCGGTGATGAGCGCGAATCGCGCCGGCGCGCACACCGGCTGCGCGAAACAACGCTCGAAAAGCACCCCGTCGCGCGCCAGCTTGTCGAGCGTGGGCGTGCGCGCCAACGGATCCCCGTAGCAGCCAAGCAGCGTGGTGTTGTCCTCGCTGACCAGCCAGAGGATGTTGGGACGATCCGCCGCAGAGGCGCTGCAGGCGGTGAGCAGAAACAACCCGAGGCAATGAAGCAATCGGCGCACGGTGGAAAAGTGTTGCATGGCAGTCTATTTCACAAGCTGAGGGGCCCACAGGCCGTCTTTGAACTTCGGCGTCTGCCCTGAGGCCGGGAAGGTGGTCGTCACGGCGGCACGAAGTTTCGCCGACAACTCCTCGATGACCTCCTGTTGCCCGGGACTGCCGGCCAGGTTGGCCAGTTCCCGCGGATCGGCGTCATGGTCGTAGAGCTCGCGGCCTTCCCGACCTTCATCCCACTCGGTGTAGCGCCAGCGCGGCGTGCGCAGGCTGTAGCCGGAAAACTGCTTTTCCCGCGCACCGCGCGTTACTTGCGTGAGCGCCCAACCGCGGCCCGGCAGCGACGGATCCCGGAGCAGCGGCACGAGACTTTGCCCCTGCAGATTCGTGGGGGCCTCAATGCCGCAGAGTTCGGCAAGGGTCGGGTAGAGATCCACGTGACTGACCGGCGACGCGGCGACCGCGGCTTTGGGGGTGACCCCGGGCGCGACCATGAGCAGGGGCACGCGGGTGCTCTCCTCGAACAGGCTGCGCTTCTGCCACAGTCCATGCTCGCCCATGTGATATCCGTGGTCACTGGTGAAAACGATGATGGTGTTGTCCGCGAGCCCGAGGCGATCCAGCGCCGCCACCACCCGGCCCACCTGCGCGTCCATGAAGCTGATGCTCGCGTAGTAGGCCTGCACGGCCTGACGCCGCAACGCGTCGCTCATCTGGTCCTGCTCCTTCTTGCGGCTGGCCAGAGCGGCTTCCGGGATGTCGGCCTGATCCTCCTCCACCCCCGTCACCACGGGCATCTGGTCCTCGGGATAGAAGCCGAAGTAAGGGACTTTCGGCGCGACGTAGGGCGTGTGGGGCCGAAAGAACCCCACCGCCAGAAAGAAGGGCCGGTCCTTTTGTTGGGCACAACGTTCCAGCACCCATTCCGCATCGGAGGCCAGCAATCCGTCGGTGTGATAGGCGTCGCTCTTCGGCGACGCATACCAACTCAACGTGGCGCCGAACTGCCCCGGCGTGAGCGAGAAGATGTGCGGCTGCTCCTCCAGCCGGTCCACGCCCGCCGGATTCATTTCGAGTTCCCACGAAGCCGGATCGTCGTGGCCATCCGTGCCGATGGAATTCGGCACGTCGTAATGGTAGAGCTTGCCGAGGCGCGCCGCGAAGCAGCCCTGCTGCCGGAACGCCTGGGGCAGGCTGGTGTGCGCCGGAATGGTCTGCCGGAAGATCTGCGCATTGGCGAGGATGCCGGAGCTGTTGGGATAAAGCCCCGTCAGCATTGAGTTGCGGCTCGGGCCGCAAAGCGGAAACGCGCAGTAGGCGCGATCAAAGCGCACCCCACGCGCGGCCAGGCGGTCGAGGTTCGGCGTCTGGGCGCGGGGATCGCCGTAGCACCCCAGGAAGGTATTGAGGTCGTCCGCAATGAGGAAAAGAACATTGGGCTTCGACGGGGTGACTTCGGCCGTGGCGAACCACGGAACCAGCGTCAGCAACAGAAACAGCATGCTGGTGCGAACCTTTTTCAACCGGGTTTGAAGGGAATTGGAGTTCATGTGCAGATGGGTTTCGCTTTTCCAATGGTCTCGGTTCATTTCGGTCGCGCCGCCTCCCACCCCGCATTCAGTTTCGCGGTGAGTTCACTCACGAGCGCCGCATTCTCCGGTCGGCCTGCCACGTTTTCGTTCTCCTGCGGATCGGTCCGATGATCGTAGAGTTCAAAGGCATCCACTTTCAAGTGATCCCTGCGGTCGACCCAGACCGTGAACCGGTAGCGATCCGTGCGCATGGAGTAGCCCATCAGGCCTCCCTGCTGTGATCGGGGGTACTGGCTGAACGCGGCGGATTTCCATTGCCGCTGCGGCTCTTCGAGCAACGGTTTGAAGCTCGTGCCTTCCAGATGCTTCGGCAGCGGCAAGCCCGCGAGTTCGGACAGGGTGGGATACACATCCACGAATTCCACGAGGGCGTCGGTGTGTGCGCCGGGGTTCTTCATCCCGGGCACGGAAAGTATCAAAGGCGCGTTCACGTCGTTCTCCACATTGCTGTGTTTGCACCAGGCATCATGCTCGCCGAGCTTCCAGCCGTGGTCGCCCCAGAGGATGACGATGGTCTTCTCGCGCAAACCCAGTCGGTCAAGCTCGTCCAGCACCCTGCCGATCTGCGCGTCCGTGTAGCTGATCGCCGCATAATAGCCGTGCTTGAGCCGGCGGGCGAGATCGTCGGGAATCGAACCTTCGGGAATCCCATGATAGTTGCGCAGCTCGCCGCCGGGCAGCACCGCGTAATCGGGCGCCTGCTTCGGGCGGAACTTGTTGGGCGCAAGCTGGATTGGCGCGGGATCGTAGAGGTCCCAGTATTTCTTGGGCGACACAAATGGCAGGTGCGGCCTGATGAATCCGACTGCGAGGAAGAAAGGCTCCCGCTTTTTGCTGAGATCGCGCAGGGTGGAGACGGCGAGTTCGGCCACCTGTCCGTCCTGAAACGTGTCGTCCGGCACGTCGGCGCCCTCGAAGGCCGGGCCGCGAGTGTTCTTCCTGGGTTTGGACTTCACGTCGCCGTCCGGCTCCCCTTCGTATTGGCGCTGGTCCAGCGCGTGATTTTCCGGCAACGCATATTTGGCTGCCTTGGGGGTCTGCCACGGCACGGACCAGGTGGGCGGATCGTCGAAGCCGCCGTGGTAAATCTTGCCCATGCCCTGCACGAAGTAACCGTGCTGCTTGAAATGTTGGCCCAGCGTGACCACGTCCGGCAGTGCCGCGCGAAAATGCGTGTTCAAATCCCAAACCTTCGTGGTGTCGGGCCGCACACCCGTCATGAGACTGGAACGCGAGGGCGAACAAACGGCCTGCTGACAATAGGCGCGATTGAAAACCATCCCGCGGGCGGCGATACGATCGATGTTGGGACTCCGGATGTAGTTCCGACCATAGCAGCCCAGCTCCGGCCGAAGGTCATCCACGACGATGAACAGGATGTTCGGCTTGGGCGCCGGGCCCTCGGCGGCAGAGGTGAAGGAGGGGTGAAACACCAGCGCGACGCAGATCCCCAGCAGGGTGCCGGTCAAGGCTCTGCCCAAGGTGAAACCCGGTTTGCGGGCTGGAAACTCAAGCCGCATAAACCCCCCCGTTGATGTCCAGGGTCGCACCGGTGATAAAACCGTCGTACTCCGAGGCGAGGAAGGCCACGGCGCGGGCGACGTCTTCCGGGGTTCCGGCGCGGCCCAGCGGAATTCCCTCGATGGTGGCCTGGGCGCTTTCCTTGGTGGTGTGGGTCGCATGGAACCGGGTGCCGAGGATCAATCCGGGCGCGACGGCATTGACCCGGATGCCCTTGGGCCCGAGTTCACTGGCGAGCGAGCGGGTCCACGTCAGCACCGCGCCTTTGGCGGTGGAATACACCAGCGATCCGCCGTGGCCGCCCTTGCGTCCGGCGAGCGAGGCGAGATTGACGATGCTGCCCCGACCGGCCTTGACCAGCTCGGGAACGGCGGCGCGGGTGACCCACATCATGGAGGTCACATTGACATTGATGACCTTCTCCCAGAACGCGGCGTCAATCTCCTCGATGCGGCGGCGGCCGACGATGTCGCCGGCGTTGTTGATCAGAATGTCCAGGCCGCCGAGGAACTGGGAGGCGGCGCTGACGAGTCGGTTGGCCGCCGATTCCTGGGTCAGATCCGCCTGGAAGGCCTCGGCCTTGCCGCCGGATTGGGCGGCGATGGCCTTGAGTTCCTCCGCGCCGCCCCTGCTGGAGTGATAATGGATGGCGACGTGTGCGCCAGCGGCGATGAGTTGTTCCACGATGGCGTAGCCGAGGCCTTGGCCTCCGCCGGTGATGAGTGCGCGTTTTCCTTTGAGTGTTCCCATAGATCTATTAATTGGTTATTCTCTGCTGGGCGTTCTTACGTTCAATCGACCCCTTCCGTTCAAATCAAAGAGCAGCCGACCCTCCCGAGACCGCGCGGCAATGGGCTTGTCGTTGAAGGTGGCCATCGGTGGGCATGCGCTTCCTTCAGCCGGAAAACTGAGGACGTAGTTTGTCCGGCTGGTGTTGATGACGGCTTCCATTTGTGAACCTGTCATACGGCCGGCCATGGTGACGGGCACGCTTGATTTCACAAGTTCCACGCCGTCGTGAGTCAGGGCGGTGCCTTGTTGGATTGCCCATTGCGTGACCCCGGCTTGGGAACGCATCCAGGCAAAGCGCGCGTCGGTGGCGAGCTTGGCGGCTTCGACCCCTCCTTCAACGCGCCGGGCCACGAAGGTGTCCAGCGCACCATCTTTCTCCAAGGTTGCGGCGATGGCGGACTTGTCGCTCCAATCGGTGACGCGCGGAAGCGGGGCGCTCGCCGCCAGGGGAACGATGACTTGCAGGAACGTGGTGTTGGACGCGCGGAGCCCGGCGGAGACGTAACCAAATGTTGCGTAGTCGCCTTTGATGTAAGTCAGCTCCCCTTGCTTGTCCTCCAATTGCGCGCCGTCGGCAAGCACCCAGGCCGCCATTTGCGCCGCCGGCCCGTAGAGGTCGTTGGTGTAGGTCCACACGCGCCGGTTGCCGTCGCTTTTCATTGCCCCACGCCCACCGTGCAGGTGAAGCCTGTACTCGGCAGGCTGCGACGCGGTCAATTGGTCGATGACAACAAAATAGTCCCCGGCCACAAACGCGATGGCCCGTTTCTGCGTCGCGCGGTTGGGATACGGCGCTTCCTTTTCCTGGAAGGCGAAGAAAGCGGTGTCCAGATCATCGCGCGACACCGGCGTGATGTTCTCGCCGGGATCCACAGGCGCGTTGCCGTCTGCGGTGACGAGATTGTGCGCGGCGGGGGTCATATACCAATCCTTGCGGGCGTCATCGTGGTAGTCACCGCGCGAGTAACCGGCGTCGGACGCCATCATCTGGTTCTCCGCCTGGATGACGAAACTCAGATGGTCGTGGTGGAAATGGTTGTCGGCCCCGGCCACCCCTTGGAACAGCAGGTAACGCTGGGCCGGATCGTCAAACGACCATCCGTTGCGGAACACCGTCTGACCGCCCGCCATGAAGACCGTGGGCGAAACCGAGGGGGCGACAGGGCGGATGGCGGGATCGTAGGTCAGGAATTCATTGGCCGCCAGCGTGAAGGTCAGCGTCGCGCCGGTGTAATCGCGACCCCGGTCCGCCAGCGCCTTTTCAAACGGCTCGAAATCGGTGTTGAGAAAATTCCATTGCAGCACGTTGCCGAGTCGTGATCCGGGATTGAGCCAGGTTGGGCTCGACAGGTAGGGGCTTGCCACCATGTGCGTCGGGAATGGGCGGATGTAGGAATCGTAGATGTTGGGGAGCCACCCCTTGCCGTTGCGCGTGGCGACCACGGCCTCGAACGCGGGTTGGAACGCCGGGAAACAATCGACCCCGGCCACATTGCGATAATGGTAGAGGAAGGGAATGAAGTTGATCGCGGAGAACATCAGGTAGTGTGGGCCTTCGCGATAGATGCCGTCGGCGCTGAAAAAGTATCTTGTGTTTTGATTGGAAGCCTTGAGCGCGCGAGCGAGCCAGTCCCCGGCCTGGGGGTGACTGGAAAGCGTCAGCGCAAACGTGCCCAGTGCCCACGCCGGCTTGGAAAGATGATTGTGCGGACGATTCACCCAGACGTAGAGATTGTCGTAAATGGTTTCGGCCTCACGGATCAAACGCCGGCGAATGACCGTGTCGTCTTCCTTGTTCAAAAGCGGCTGCACCCAGTCATACGCCTCGCAGTAGTTTTGAGCGATGGTCGCGCGGTGGATGTCTTCGATGCCTTCCGGGTTCTTCTTGTCCGCCGTGTGTTCATAGACCGGCCCGTCGTAGGCGCGTTTCAACGCCGCCACCGCCCGTGCCCGGAAATGCTGCCGCTGGTCTTCATCGGCAAGGACGGACATGAGCCCGTTCAGTTTGGCTGCGCGCGACAGCGTGGCGTAATAGGTCTGGAACTTCCGGCTGCCGGATTCCGGCAGCGTTGGCAGCGGGTTGCACACCACGGGGTCGCTGGCGATCTGCTGCCAAAGACGTCGTGAGTAATCGTCGGCATCACGCATCTGCCGCAGGGCAGCGATTTCCGCTTCAGCCGAAAACCACAGCGATGGATGACGTTCGTGTGCCGGCAGGACGGGCGTCGGCGGCAGGGTGAAGCCGGTGTACGTTTCATACCGGGTCTCGCGACGCGGTTCCCCGGCCGGCCCGGGGATGGTTCCCGCTGCGAGCAGCAGTGCCACCAGAACCGGCAACTTTGGGCGCGAGCGCATGGGGGTCTATCCCTGAGGCGGATTGGCGTTGGCGGGAATTGAGCCCCTGGCTTGTAGCCGTCGGTAACTCCAGATCAGCAAAGCCCCCACACCGAGCAACGCTCCGGAGCAGAACATCATCCAGAGCCGGCCTTGCCAGGGATTGGGAATCAGGACCAAAAGCAGGATGAAGGCGCCGTAGATCAGGCACATGATGCCGAGGGCGCGGTATTGCTGGGCATCGTTGGCCGCGCCCAGGCCGACCTCCTTGTGGAATTCCACCGGGGTGCGCATCTGCTGAAAGAACTCCTCCACGCGCATGATCTCCTCCTGCTTGCGGGTGCGATGGAAGAGGCAGCAGCCGAGAAACCAGGCGGAGCAGACGACGGCGTTGATGAGCACGCCGGAAAGCAATCCCCAATCGCTCACCTCGCGCGGGGTCAGGGGCGCATCCGACCAGCCCATGACGCCGGCGAACCATTCGGGGGTGAACAGGCCGGTGGTGATGATCGAGGAGGCGAAGCCGACCACCACGGTCGTCCAGCCGGCCCAGGCGGGAGCGCGCCTGATGAGCACGCCCCAGATGAGCGGCACGGAGTACGGCAGGGCGATGAGCGCGCCGAACTGCAGCATGAGATCGAACAGCCCCATCTCCTTCCACTGGGCAAAGGTCAGCGCGGCCAGAATGACCAGGATGCCCATGATGAATGTCACAATCTTGCTGACCACGAGCTGCTCGGAATCGCTGGAGTGCGGGCGGATGACGACGTGGTAGAAGTTCTTCACGAAGAAGCCGGCGTTCTTGTTCAAGCCGGCGTCCATCGAGGACATGGTGGCGGCGAAGATGCCGCTCAACAGCAGTCCGATCATGCCCGCCGGCATGGTGGCCAGGCCCATGGCGACGTAGGCGCCCTCGGAGGGCGTGGTCAGCTGCGGGAAGGTCTCGGCGAGGTTGGGATGGCTGATGCTCGCGGCCATGGGCGGGATGAACCACACCAGCGGTCCGACGAGGAACAGCGCCATGCCGAGCAACCCCGCTTTGCGCGCCTGCAGGCTGTCCTTGACGTTCAGGTAGCGCGAGGCTTCCAGCATGTTGTTCGTGGAGATGAACTGCTTGATGATGATGGCGACGATCCAGAGGTAGAGAATCGGCGTGCGCGAGGCCTCGGTCCAGTTCAAGTGATGACGCGGGAGGTTGTCGAAGAAGCTGCCCCAGCCGCCCACATGCTGGATGGCGAGGAACGCCGCCGCCACCGTCACGGGCATCAGGATGAGCATCTGCATGAAGTCGCCCGCCGCGACCGCCCACGAGCCGCCGATCACCGCCATGATCAGAACGACCGAGCCCACCACGATGATGGTGGTGGCCAGGCTCACGCCGAAGGTTGCGGAGATGAACACCGAGAGGCCATTGAGCCAGATGGCGGCGTAGAGTATGCCCAGCGGAATCTGCACCCAGGTGAAGAACTGTTCGCTCTTCCGGCCGAACCGCGCCCGCACGCCCTGCAGGGAGGTGACCAGACGCATCTGCCGGAACCGCGGGCCAAAGAAGGCCGCGTTGAAGAAGAAGCCCACCGCATTGGCAAAGAACAACACCATGATGACCGGTCCGTCCTCGTAGGCCTTGCTGGCCGCGCCGGTGAACGTCCAGGCGCTGAACTGGCACATGAACGCGGTCGTGCCCGCCATCCACCACAGCATCTTGCCACCGCCGCGGAAGTAGTCGCTGGTGTTGCCGATGAACCGCCGGCACACGTAACCGATCCCCGCCATGAAGGCGAAGTAGAAGGCAATGACCAGGTAGTCGTAGAAGGAGAGCATAGAGTGGTTTCAGATGTATTGTCGTGACCCGTCTTCAGTCAATGGAAACAGGCTTTTGCTGCCAAGCACGGATGGACACGGGTGGAACGTCCGCCACCCCCCCACCCAACCCGGAGGCCCTCCGCCCCGTGACCCGTGTTGCAGGCGACGACGGGAGGAGTCGATGGGGCGCCCGAGGCACTCACGTCGTGCGCCACAGGGCTGCGGCAGGAAGACGGTTCCCGGGCTCAAACCAACGCCGCGCCGGGTCCGTCGGGGTTCATCCGTGGTTTGAGCTGAATCGATCCGGCTAGGCATAATTGTCCTCCGGCGGCTCCGGCTGCGGTTGCAACCGCTCATCCTTGCGGGCGCTCCAACGCAGCCATCCACCCACGGCCAGAATGGAGGCGCCGCAGGCGAGGATGGCGAGGCGACCGCTGGGCGGATTGGGGATGAACACCAGCAGGCTCGTGAATCCGCCGTAGACCAGGCAGAGCAGGCCCAACAAACGATACTGTTGCGCGTCGTTGGCCCCACCGACCTCGCGGTCGAAGTCCACCGGGGTTCGGACCTGCTCAAAAAATGCCTCCACCCGCTCGACTTCGCGCGCTGTGCGCTGCCGCCAGAACAGGCACGATGCCAGGAACCAGGCGGAACACACCAGCGCGTTAAGAAGCACACTCGAGATCAGGGCCCAATCGCTTTGCTCGCGTGCGTTCAGGGGCGAGGCCGTCCAGCCCAACAC
>JALOTU010000374.1 GCA_025457725.1 Verrucomicrobiota bacterium | reverse complement strand
CAATTGATTGCTGGAGGCGTGTCTAACGCCTTCTATAACCTGCCAGGAACCTCGGGGGTTGTGGATGTCAGCGCGCTGGGATACGTGATTGGCAGCGGAGCCAATGAGCTGACCTTTTCGCAACCGCTGGATGGCACGCACGGGTTGGGTGTGGCGGGGATGACCCTTCAGATAGCCGCTCCGTCGGGGTCGTTGGCGCCGTTGGTCGCCACGTTCGACAGGGGCACCGGCAACCTGACCCTCAGTTGGACCGGTCCCGGCCAACTGCAGGAAGCCCCCGATCTGACGAGCCCGATCGTCTGGACGAATGTGCCCGGCGTTGTCGGCACGTCCCATGTGATCGCGGTTGGCGGTGGAACGCAGCAGTCCTTTTACCGAAATCGTCCCGTCGGGAACCCCTGATGACGCCGACCTGATCCAGGACGCGCTGGACCAGTTGCAAGCCGGAGACACGCTCCGATTGACCGGTGATTTTCTGATCAAAAGAACCCTCTACCTGCCCTCGAATTTCAAATGGGAACTGGATGGAACCCTGTCCCTCGCGGATAACGCCGATGATAATCTCGATGACATCGGCTGGTATCAGGAAGTGGGAGATACAAACGGCAATATCATTGATGCCACGCGGCGTACTGGTATTACGGAAAAACCGGGCGGGGCGTCAAATATCGAAATGTCGGGCGGCACTTATTCCGGAAATTCCGCGGGCAATCCAGCGTCGCTGCGCTTTATCAACTTTGTGTCGGTCACGGATTCCTTTTTTCACGACATGGTGATCACGGATGTGTCCGACGACAACTTTACGCTTGGTCCGGGATGCAACGGCAACATTTGCAGCAATCTGGTGAGCTCATTTTCCATCACCGGCAACGCGTTGACTGACAAGGGGGATCATAACAAGTGGTATGACTGCATCGCCGAGGACTGTCTTGGAGATGATGGGGATGGGTGGACACCAAAATGTCGCTATTCTGAATTTTACCGTTGTATAGCCAGAAGAAACGGGGGACCAGGATTCGGAATGTACTGCCGCACCGACGGCTCCGGGAATCCGGATGACATTGGGGAGTCCATTGACGGGAATCGATTCTACGAATGCGAAGCGTATGAAAACAGGGGCGCCGGTTTCAGTTTTAATATTTCCAGCAATTCCGGCCTGGGAGCCACAATCCGCAGCAATTATGTTCAGGCCGTTTGCTACAGCAACCTGTCCAGCGGCGTGCGCTTCAGGAACAAGACGGTGGACGGCATCGTGATGGACAATGAAATCAACATTCTCTGCTACGGCAACCAGGGGAAAAACGAGGATGGAACCTTCAGCGCCGGAGCCGGAGGGTTGGGCACTGATGCAGGCGCATCCTACCTGCCGATGACGGGCATTACCGGCTCGATCGTCGCCTTCGACAACGTCCAGTGGGATGTGAACACAGGCGCGGCATACGACAGTGATATCACCGTTTATCACCCTATCGGAGAAAACGCTCCGCTTGTAAAACAGGGGGATTCCTCGAATATCATCACCGTGATCGATTTTGACTGTTTGGTGGATCCATTGGTTGAATGGTGCATGCAGGCATACTGCAACTCCGTTTCTCAATGAGAGATTGTCCAGATGGGCATGAATTGCATGCGGAATGACCAATCCAGCGGCTTTGGGCAAAGGACCGCTGGATCCGTTTAAGAAGGGACGACAGCTCTTGGGGCTTGGCGCCGCGGACGGGCTTGTGTCTCCAGCGGCGGATCGCCTGTGGCCGCAGGCGCATGATCGATTGGGGGGCCACCTACCCGCTTTAGGGGATGCCGAGCCTAAGCAATCTGCGGCAGACTGGTTCCAGTGGAACGATGCATCCCGGTCTTTGAACTCGGCAACCATCGACAATCCATGAAGCCGTTGGACGGGCGCTTCCACTCCAAGCATTCATGTCAGCATTAGGTTTATGTACACGTACTTCACGGCGGATTCTCATGCTCGGGATCTGCGCCGCCGCTCTGCTCCAGCTGGTTGAGGCCGGCCGGGCAGACCTCCCCTCCCTGACCCGGTTTGTAGATCCATTCATCGGAACCGAACCGAGTCCCAGTGCCCAGTTCGGGCTCGCCTTTGACACGGGAAATGTATTTCCCGGCGCGGTCTCGCCGCGGGGAATGCTGGCTTGGAGTCCCGACACGACCCACGCCAATCGAATTGCCGGCGGCTACTGGTATCCCGACCGGATGATTGAAGGCTTTAGCCTGACGCATTTCAGCGGACGCGGGGTCACCTGCCTGAAAGATATTCCCTTCATGCCCACCCTGCTGCCGGTCGAGGTTTCTCCAGGAATCGACTTCAAGCGATTTGCCTCGGAATTCTCTCATGCGAACGAGAGTGCTTCCCCGGGTTATTATCGTGTCCGGCTGGACAATGGCATCGAAACCGAATTGACGGCCATGCCGCGTGCGGGATTGGCCCAGTTTAGTTTTCCATCAAATGGATCAGCCTCGCTGTTGATTCGTGCCGGGAGTTCGGTGAGCATCAACGGCAACGAGGTTTCGGGCTTTCGCAACACCGCCATCGGGGGCGGCAAACGCCCGTACACAATTTACTTCTCCGCCCGGTGCGAGCAGCCGTTCCAAAGTGTCCGCACGTGGAGGAACAACGACATCAGCCATGAGACGGAAGTCAGCGGCAAGGATTGCGGCGCGATCCTGACGTTCGACCCATCAAAGTGCCCGACCGTGCGGGTGCGCGTCGGCATATCCTACGTCAGCGTGGAGAACGCGCGCGCCAATCTGGCCGCGGAGATTCCGGACTGGAATTTTGCCGCCGTCCGCCAGAAAGCTGACGCCGCATGGAACCTGGAATTGAACCGCATCCAGGTGGAGAGCGGCGACGACGCCCGGAAACGCGCCTTTTACACGGCGCTTTATCACTGTTTTATTCATCCGAACCTGCTGGATGACGTGAATGGTCAATATCCCGGCATGGATGGGAAAATTCACTCTGTCGAACCCGGGCGCCATCAGTACCAAAATATTCCCGGATGGGATCAGTATCGCTCACACTCGCCGCTTATGGCCATCCTCGCGCCTCGGGAAAGCAGCGACGTCATGCAATCCCTGGTCAACTACGCGCAGCAGGACGCCAGCGTGCGCGCCAACGGAGGCGGGCTGGCGCGATGGCAGCAGGTCAACCGCAATTCCGGCGGCATGGTCGGGGACGGCCCGACCATCATCATTGCCTCCTCCTACGCGTTCGGCGCGACCAATTTTGACACGCGAGGCGCGCTGAGCGCGATGGAAAAGAACGCATCGCAGCCCGGCACGACCTCTGATGGTTTCGAGGTGCGCAAGGGCTTAAAGGAGTACCTGCAACTGGGATACGTTCCGGATGCTGTGAGCGTGACTTTGGAATACTGCAATGCCGATTACGCACTGGCTCAATTTGCCCGGGCGATTGGCGATGAGGAAAAGCATTCCCGTTACCTGAAGAGCGCCCAAAACTGGACGAACCTTTTTCATGCCGCCACCGGCCTCCTCCGGCCGCGAGATGAGCAGGGTTTGTGGCACAAAGACGTGCGCCAAGGCAAGGTCACCGACATGAAGCAGACCTACGTCGAAGCCTCCCCCGAGCAGACCGTGTGGATGGTCAACTTCGATCTCCCCGGCTTGATTGAAAGAATGGGCGGCCCGGAGAAGGTCATCCCCCGGCTGGATCGGTTTTTCACCAAACTGAATGCGGGAATGCGCGCCGACATGGCC
>JALOTU010000373.1 GCA_025457725.1 Verrucomicrobiota bacterium | reverse complement strand
GCCGGTGCCGTGATCCACAAAGAAATGCGTGCCGATGCTGGCGCCCGGATGCAGGTCCATGCCGGTGCGGGAGTGCGCCCATTCGGTCATGATGCGGGGGATGATGGCCACATTGCGCAGGTAGAGCTGATGCGCGACGCGTTGCACCGCGATGGCTTCCACGCAGGGATAGGCGAGGATGACCTCCTCCTTGCTGAGCGCCGCGGGATCGCCGTGGTAGGCCGCCTCCATGTCCGTCTGAAGCAATTCCCGTACGGAGGGCAGGCTTTCGAGCAGCGCCAGGGTGGTTTGACGGGCGTAGTGTTTGAGTTCGCTTCTGGCCACTTCCGGTGGCGGGGCGTATTCGTAGCTCTTGCGCACCTCGCCCTCCAAGGATCCAAGAACAGTGTCCAGGAGACCCGCGGTTTCCACCTTGATTTCCGAGGAGTGCAACACGTGTTCATCGAAGAACCCGGGAAACAGCAGGCGCAGCAGGTTGACGGTGATGTCTCCAATGACTCGTTTGGAGGGCAGATTCTTGCCGTCAAGATGGTTGATCCCGCCGACCTGCGCGTAGGAGGCTACCAGCTTGTCGGTCAGTTGAGTCACTGTAGGTTGCACAGTGACGAGTATTCCGCACGGACACCCCAAACGCAAGAATGCCGGCAATCCTCCCAGTTCCGCGTGGCAGCCGATCCGTGGTGGCCCTATGCTTGGGTCATGGCCAAGCCAAATTTCATCGAACTGGGCGATCGAAAGGATGCGATCCGCATGCCGATTCTGTATGAGGACCGTTCGGTATTTGCCATCGACAAGGCGGCCGGCTGGATGCTGGTGCCGTTCGACTGGCAGCGCACCCGGTTCAATCTGCAGGCGGCCATCACCTCCGCCATCCGCGCCGGGTTCTTCTGGTCGAAATCGCGCAACCTGAAATTTTTACAGAACATTCATCGACTCGACGCGGAGACCACTGGGATTTTGTTGTTCGGAAAGAGCCCGGGTGCGGTGAGAACGTTCAGCGAGCTTTTTGAAACGCGCAGGATGCACAAGCGCTACCTGGCGGTGGTGCAGGGTGTGCCGAAGCACGAGGAGTGGGTATGCAACGCACCCCTGGGAAGCGCCCCGGAGAAGATCGGACGGGTGACGGTGGATCCGAAGTCCGGCAAGGAGGCGGAAACGGCGTTTCAGGTGCTCCGGACAAACGGGCGCCAGACGTTGGTGGAAGCGCGGCCGATCACGGGCCGAACGCACCAGATTCGCGTGCACCTGCTCCATGCCGGACATCCGGTGGTGGGGGATGAACTCTACGGTACGGGTGCCCGGGCCGGGAGATGGTCGAAGCATCGGCACGAGGTGGAGTTTCCGCTGGCCTTGCGGGCGGTGGAGCTGGGGTATCAGGATCCTTTCCAGCGCAAGCCGGTGCGCATTCAAGCTGCCAGCAGCAGCTTTCTCAAGGCATTTGGGTTCTCTCCCCCTCCAACTCCGCCAGCTTAGTCGCGGCGGCCTCCCACTTGGGGGTGAGTTGCGTCAACTCCTCCTCGTTGTCACGCATTTCGCGATTCAGCTGCGGGGCGCTGCCTCCCGCTGCATAGGTTTCCGGTTTCTCCAGCTCGGCGGTGATCTCGGCCTGGCGGGCTTCAATGGCGGCAATGCGAGATTCCAGCTTGTCCACAACCGACTGTTGAGCCCGGCGGGCCTTGGATCGGGCGTTGCGCGCCTCCGCCTCGATCCGCTTTTGCTCCTTGCGGGTAAGCCCCGACCCTTCGGAGGAGCGGGCTGGCGGGTTTGCTGAACCACCGACCGAAGCACCGGGACCCGTGCCTCCGGCGGTGAGCGCTTCCCGAGCGGAGGCGGCCGCGGTTTTGTGGAGGTAGTAATCGTATCCGCCTGGATAATGCGTGAGCCGGCCCGCGTTCACATGGACCACATGGTTGGCCAGCTCCTTGATAAAGTAGACATCGTGGCTGATGAAGATGATGGTCCCGGAGTAATCCTGCAGGGCCGCGAGCAATGCCTCCACGCTGGACAGATCGAGGTGGGTGGTGGGTTCGTCCATCAACAACAGGTTGGGCGGATCCAGCAACAGCCGCACCAGAGCCAGCCGGCTCTTTTCGCCACCACTCAGGACCGAGACCCTCTTGAACACGTCATCGCCGCGGAACAGAAAGCAGCCGAGGACGCTGCGAACAAAGGTTTCAGTGACTCGTTGCGGGGTGTCGAGCGCCTCCTCCAACACCGTCATTTCCGGATGCAGCGTATCCACCCGGTATTGGGCATAGTAACCCAGTTTGACATTGTGTCCCTCCTCGCGTTCGCCCTGCTGCACGGGCAGCACGCCCGCCAACAATTTCAACAGCGTGGATTTGCCCGCGCCATTCGGCCCCACAAACACGATGCGTTGGCCGCGCTGGGCCTCAAAGTCGATGCCCGCGTACACCACGTTGCGGCCATAGGCGTGGTGGATGTCCTTCAACTTGATGACCTTCAGCCCGCTGCGCTCGGGCTGCGGGAAGGAAAAGTCCACGGTAGCCTCAGCACTGGCCGGCGCCTCGATCCTGTCCATGCGTTCGATCTGTTTGAGCTTGGCCTGCGCCTGGGTGGCCTTGGTGTTCTTGGCGCGGAACCGGTTCACGAACTCCATCAGCCGTGCGATCTCCCGCTGCTGGTTCTTGTAGGCGGCCAGCAATTGCGCCTCGTTCGCTTCTCGCTGTTCCAGAAAGGAATCGTAGTTCCCGCGATAGCGGAACACCTGTCCCATGCGGATTTCCACGATGCCGTCCACCAGTTCGTTGAGAAACTCCCGATCGTGCGAGATCACCAGAATTGCGCCGGGATACTTCAGCAGATAGGCCTGGAACCAGATCACCGTTTCCAGGTCGAGATGATTGGTTGGCTCATCCAGCATCAGCAGCTCCGGCTCCCAGACCAGCAGCCGGGCCAGGTGGGTCCGCATCACCCAGCCGCCGCTGAGTTCCTTCGCCGGCCGGTCAAAATCCGCCTCCCGAAACCCCAGCCCCTTGAGAATCTGCTTGGCCTTGGCATCGAGTTGAAATCCCCCGAGATCGTTGAATCGGGTGTGAATGTCATCCTCCCAATTCACGGCGTCATGATCGCCGGCCTCCAGCGCCAGCACCTGCTTGCGCAGCGAGGTGTACTCCTCCGAAACCGCCGTGGCCATTTCAATGACGGTCTCATCGCCCACCGGCGCGCTTTCCTGTGGCAGATGACCCACGCGAACGTTACGCTCGAGAAACACCTGTCCCTCATCCGGTTCCTCGCGACGCAGAATCAGCGAGAAGAGCGTGGACTTGCCGGCCCCGTTGGGACCCACCAGACCGACGCGGTCGCCACGGAGCAACTGCAAGGTGGCGCCCGAAAAGAGCGT
>JALOTU010000372.1 GCA_025457725.1 Verrucomicrobiota bacterium | reverse complement strand
GGCGGTGAAATCACTTGCGGGCGGCCTGTCAGGACGGCCTGCGCCTGCACGGGCTTGCGGTGAACGGGTTGTTCCGTCCCGCTCTTGTTCAGGGACTTCGATCCGTCCTATTTGAGGTTGAAAAGCGTTGGTTGTCCCGCGCTGCGGTCGGCGTGGCGTACGCCGACCACAGCGTGGGACATCGGGGTCAGTCGGTTACGGTCCGCCGCCACGGCTCCATGGGGTCGAACAGGTCCGATTGCGCTCGGGCCTGGTAGGCACGGATACGGTGGAAGTAGCGGCTCTCCCACTGATTGGCCAGTTCATTGAGCAGTTCGGCAACTGCCGCGACGGTTTCGTCGGAGAGCCCTTCAGGGAACAGGCTGTCGAGGTCGAGGATCATCGCAGCTCCTCGATGGTTTCCTGCAGCAGGTCGTCGGGGAGATGGTTGAGACCCTTGGGCACGGCGCGTTGCATAGCGGCGCGGAGGATGCGGCCGGCTTGACGGGGCAGACCTTGCGAGGCGAGCCGGAGCAGTTCCATTCCAGAGTCGGCCAGCAGGGTGTGCGGGCAGCCGGCGGTGGTGAGGGCATGCTGGATGAGTTGAGCGAAGCGTTCCCGTTCGATCACCGGCCTCAGGTGGACGCGGACCTGGAGGCGGCCGGCCAGGGCGGCATAGGGCGCGCGGTCCAGGGTATGCGCCAGGGCCGGGTGTCCGACCAGCCAGACGGTCATCACATCGCGGGAGTCGAAGGCAAAGTTGAGGAAGGCCGGGAAGTCTTTGAAGAACTCGGGCGGGAGATTCTGGGCTTCGTCGATGATCCAGATCGGCAGCAGGTTCTTGCCATCGACCTGATCGAGGATACGGGCTTTGAGGTCACGCCAGAGCTGGGCGCGGCGATAGGCTGGTTCGAGCCCCAAGGCCATCGCCAAGCTACGGTACAAGTCAGTGCGGCCAAAGTCCGTTTCCGCCAGATAGATGACCTGATGGCGGTGCGGATTCAGGGTCGCGGTCAGCCGGCGTAGGGCCGCGGTTTTGCCGACGCCGGGTTCGCCGGTCAAGAGGCCGATGCCGGGGGATTGCAGTAGCCAGCGGAAGCGTTCTTCCAGATGCGCCAGGGCGCCATCGTCCCAGAGTTCGACGGAGCCTTTATCCAAGGGTGCGGCTTTGAGGCCGAAGTGTTGACGATACATGATCAGCGACCCTCCCGGTCCGGTTGGCCGTGGTACTGCTGATAGGCCAGCTCGACCGCATTGAGGGAGGACCGGCCGGAGACCGCCGCGTTCTCACCGCAGGCGGTCGCCTCGGCAGTAGTGCGCCGTCGCCGGCGGTGGACATTGGCGTGGCTGTCGAGCGGGGTCGCCCTGCCGAGTGACTGACCCTCGACATCCTCGACGCCGACGACCACATCTGCCTGCGGATCGACCACCAGTTGGACGGTTTTTCCAGCCAGTTCGTAGGGCACTTCGAAGTCCCGGCCCTGGTAGGACACGGTGCCATCCTTGCGGACCTTGCGCGCGACCCGGTGCTGGAAGAGTTCGTCCAAGCGAGCGGCTTTCAGCCCGAGCAGACGGATCTTCGGCAGGTCCTGTTGATAGCGTTCCAGCGGCGTTTGCCCGTCCAGTCCGCCATGGGGTCTTCGGTGATAGACCTGCTCGATCCAGGCCCAAACCCGCGCGTTGAGATCGTCCAGATCGGTGAGGCGGGAGACGTCCAACTCGCTGAGGAAGTGGTCGCGGAAGGTGCGGTGCCAGCGCTCCAGTTTGCCCTTGCCTTCCGGCGCATAAGGCCGGCAATAGATCAGCGGGATGTCCAGCCGGGCACAGATGCCCTGCAGCGTGGCAGCCCGATAGGCGGCGCCGTTGTCCACCACCAGTTTCCGGGGCAAACCCCGTTTCAACACCGCCTGCTTGAGCACGCTCTCGATGTCCAGGGCGGTCTCACCCAGACAGAAGGCGCTGTGGGCGATCAACCGTGAGGCATCGTCCATCAGCGAGACGAGATAGACCTTGCGGCGGCGACCGTTCACGGTCACGGTGGGACCGTGCATCACGTCGCCGTACCAGATCGCATTGGCCTGTTCGGCCCCATAGCGGCGATGCTCCTCCGGTACCGGTGCCGCCACACGCGACAGCCCGTGTTGCCGCAACAAGCGGTGAATCGCCGAACGCGACAAGGTGCCGCGGGCGACCGTCCCGGCGCGCTCCAGAAGGTGCTGCAGTTGACGGATCGAGCGCTGGGGATTCTCCCGCTTGGCGGCCAGCACCGCTTCCTGCACCGCAATGGGCAGTTTCGACACGCCTCGGTCGTTGCGGGTTTTGGGCATCAGGCCGTCGATCCCGTCCCGCCGAAAGGCGTAGTACCAGGACTCGATCGTCTTCTCGCCGACCAGGCATCGCCTGGAACCGGGAATCGCATACTCCCTGAGCGCCAACTCGCGAATGATCCGCTGCAACTCGCCGTGTTCCAGCCGCTCCCGGCTGACCAACGGCCCCAACACCGACAAACGAAACAACGCCACCGGATCGACAGCTTTCATGGAGGATCTCCTGAACAAGTGGAAGGAGTCGCCATGAAAACCGCTCCTTCCGCTTTCGGGCAGAGGGCAAACGGTGTGGGGTGGTCAAACCGGCAGCGAAACCGCCGTCCTTCACCCCGCCAGGATCACGCCATCACGGGACGGCCACCCCCGCCAGGTCCAGCCAGGCCATCGCCCGGCTCAACGACATCGCCGCCAGGCAGCCTTCCCAGAACCCGGAACCATCCACCGTCCGGCCAAGTTCCGGAAACCGCGCGCGCAGCCAAAATGAAAAGCTCTCGCTCCGTGCCTGCAGCCACACCGACCAGCGCCGCACCGTGTGCCGATCAACACCACCTCGCACCGCCGCCTGATGCACCGAGCCACCTGCGAGCAGCCACAGCAGCACCACCTGTTGCACGGCCCAGCCATACCAACGCCTTGGCGCGATACATTCCGGCAGTCGTGAACAGGTGTGGCGGCAACCCTGACAAAAGAAACGGGGAATCAACACGGGATTCAACGAACCCGGCGACGACCGATCCCGATCCGCCTTGCGGACATAACCGCCGTGACCCCACAGCCTGGCGAGACCGCAACGGGGACAACCCGAAGGCCGGTAGGTCACCGGCTCGCGTTGCAGTGTGTCGCGATGTTGTTCAAGAGAGAGAATCGCAGGCACAATCCGCTGCATAGGCCGGTCTCGTTTGTCAGGGTGGAAAGCGTCAGGAACTTCCCACGATAACAGAGGAGCACCGGCCTTCCTCAGCTCCGGATTGTCTCGCCGTGTGAAAGGAAGACTTCTTTCGATCGCCCTGAAACACCAAGAGAGGATCGAACCCGGGCGGACTCAACTACGGAAGGACGGAACA
>JALOTU010000371.1 GCA_025457725.1 Verrucomicrobiota bacterium | reverse complement strand
CTGCCCGGTCAGCGGGCGTTGCTGCCTTTGCCCGAGGGCAGTGCACGGCTGGAACACCTTCAGGACTACGTGATCTTGAGTCGGAACAACAATGGGGCGGTGCTGGCCGAGCAGGCCGGGCTGGTGATCTTTGACGCACACTACGGACCCGGCCCGACCATCGATGCGCCTCCCGATCCTGCCACCGACCTGGAGGTGCCCGAGCGCGAGAAGGCGGCGCTGGAGCGTGTCCTCGATGAGTTGCCGCCGGCGGGAGACAGTCTTGACGCCAAGAGGGGTGCGTTGCGTGCGTTCTTTGGGAATCGGTTCTCCTACAGCCTCTGGCAGAGGGCCTCCCTCAAAGGCGGCACCAACGAAACGCCGCTCAGCCGGTTCCTCATGGAAACCCGCAGCGGCCATTGCGAGTACTTTGCCACAGCCACCGTGCTGTTGCTGCGCGAGCTGGGTTTTCCCGCCCGCTACGCCGTCGGCTATGGGGTGCATGAGGGTTCCGGGGACAAGTATGTTGTCCGTCAACGCGACGCGCACGCGTGGTGTCTGGTGTGGAACGCCGCCACCTCCACCTGGGAGGATTTCGACACCACGCCTGCCTCCTGGATCGCGGAGGAAGGCAAACGGGCCTCGATGTTCCAGTGGCTGTCAGATGGTTGGTCGCGGATCAAATTTGAGATTGCCAGGCTGCGTTGGGGGCAGACCAACTTTCGTCGGTACCTGTTTTGGCCGCTGCTTCCGGTTCTCCTGTTCCTGCTCTATCAGATCGTGTTTCGCAGGCGAAACCGGCGACGCGACAAGACCGGCTCAACCGCCGATTCGACCGCAGCGTGGCCCGGTCTGGATTCCGAGTTCTATCAGCTCGAGGCAAAGTTGAGAGACTTGGGTTACGAGCGGCGTTCGGGCGAAACCATCCAGTGCTGGCTCGACCGCGTGACCCGGAGCGGGGCCGCGGCAAGCTTTCGCACCGCGTTGGAGGAAGTGCTGGGCCTGCACTATCGGTATCGCTTTGATCCGCGTGGTTTGGGGGCAGACGGGCGAACTGAATTACGCCAACAGGTGCAGGTCTGCCTTGCGGGCTTTGACAAAGCGCGCCTCAACGGCAGCGGCATAGGCTGAATCCGCATTGCAGCCAGGGCTCGGTGGTGTGTTCAAGTGCTTGAACCATACATCCCCGTCGCTCCAAGCCCAAGGCCAACCGCCGGGTTGGGACCGACAACAGTCCCGGCGCAAATCTTGTGCGATGTCGGGATTGCGCTTTTTGCCTCGTCCCCGTGTCCGTACTACCCGCCCTTGACCGCGCGGGAGCGTGGCGGTTGGCTAAGATGACTCGGGGAAATTCCTAAGTGTGTTGCCCCCGAGTACAAACTGGAGCCGCGCTCCGTCTGAAAGCGGGGTGCGGTTCCTTTTGTGTTCTGCCTCGCACGCGGCGCCACCGGCAAAACCGGAAGTCTCAGCGGCGTCCCCATCCGAGAGCACTGTTGGCAGCTGCGGAGGGCAATGACCGGGCGTTGGAGCATGTCACGTCCCAGCGTTTCACCCAATTGTGTTGGCTGGATTCGTTTTTGGCTGATTTGGAGGCTGAGGGTCCTTTCTCGGCCTTGGGAAGCTTCATCTTCAGGCGGAGCCCGCTCCGTTTTTGTCCCGTCCTGTTCATAACCGGCATGAGATGCTTGTAACAGATGGTGGAGGCGGGGGGAATCGAACCCCCGTCCCTGACTTGAGAACCAGCCGCGACTACATGCTTAGCCTGCAGTTCTTTCGGCAACCGGATAACCTGCGGGCGCGAATCCGGCAGCCCAGTCCGCATGAAAGGGTTTCGGGCTTGCGCGCGCGGTCTCCGCGTTTCGCCCTAACCTGCTGTGGCGTTCCTCCGACATAGCAGGTGTCTGCCGGTGAACGTCGTGGCACTTAGGCCGCGAGAGCTAATTCTTCGTTAGCAGTTATGTTTTGATGCGGGGATTTACGAGGCCAACGCATCGTCCTCGGCATGCCGCCTCTGGCGCACCCGACAGGTCGAAACCAGTACGCCCCCAAAACGGAACAATGCTAGGTTCGCTGACATCCTGCCGCCGGTCAAGCGTGCGGGGGGATTGTGTCGGGGGGATTGTTCTGGAATCGTATCGTGGGCTCTTTGGCCGTCCGTCTGGTCCCGGCCGGGCCCCTTCCAGTTCAACCCAGGGTCTTGAGCCACTTTTCGAAATCGCGACGGTTGATCATGTCGAGAATCTCGAGTGTTGCAGGTTGGAGCTTGAAGAAGAGGCGGTAGTCCTTGGCCACGCGCGCCCGGCACACGTCGTGCCGCAACCGTAGTCGTCGCACCCCGACGAAGGCTGAGGGTTCACCGGCGGCCAGTTCGCCAATCAAACGCAGCGCGCTCCGCGCCACGTTTGTCGGGAACGATTCCAGGGTTTGGGCAAACCGTCCGGGGAAGACCGGCAGCCGCACCGTTTGCAACGGCGTCTGCTCCGATTCCAGCAGCGCCTCCTCTTCACAGTCGACGGCAACGGCGGCGGCTGTGTCCGGAAGCACCTTTGCCGGCGGGTTCTGAAAGTCAGCCTTCTCTTTCAACACCTCCCTCAACTCCCGTCGCAGCGCGTTCCGCTCGGTGTGCCGCTGCTTGAGCGCGGTTTTCAATTCGTCGATCCGGTGGCGGAGTTCGGCGAGGGCAGCGTCGGATGCCTGCGCCGGGACCACCGTCGTGGCCGAAGCGGGCTTGTTGCGAACTGCCAGGCGTTCCTGACGTTCCAGTTGCACCCGGGTCTCCGTCAGCTGGGTCCGCAGCCGGGTGGCTTCTGCGGCGGCGGCGTCCATCTGCCGGCGTGCGGTGGCCAGGTCTTCGCGCGTTTGCTCGTCCAGTTCCTCCGGCATCTCGAACAGGCGGTCCAACATCCATTCCCCCGGATCCTCAGGCGGCAGGTTGAGCTGGTCACGCACTTTGGCGATGCTTTCGAACAGTATTTCGGCGTCGATGGGCGAGGCGATGCATGCCGCGCCACGGGCGACAAAGGTCCCCAGGCCCGGCAAGTGGCCTTCTGCCAAAGAACAGGCTGCATCGACATAGTCGAGGTTGTTGGGCTCTTCCAGGCTCCGCAGGAGGACCTCCTCAATCAGGCGAAGGAATTCCTCTGGTCGATCCCGTAACAACAGCAACCGGGCATTCAATGGGGCGTCTTCTTGATCCGCGGGAGGTCTGTGCAGCGCCATCAGGCGTTCGACCGCATCGCGCCGCCCCGACTGTGCCATTTCGAACACACAGTGATCCCAGGCACTGAAAAGATCGGCGCGCCAGGGAACCTTTTCCCAGGCGGCCAGCAAAGCGTCGGTTTGCTGAAATACCGCGAGGCGTTCCAGCAAGGTGGCCTGCAACGCGGGCGCGAGCATTTCGATCCGCAGCCGGGCCAGCTTGGGTCCGCGCATCTCCTCGATCTTCTCCCGCGTGAGAAACGGCTCAGGCATGGCCTCGAGTTCTTCGGTGGTGATCCCGGCGATTTCCGAGGAATGGTGCAGACGTTCCTGGTCCTTCTCGAAGCAACACTTCTTGTACTTCTTCCCGCTGCCGCAGGGACACGGATCGTTGCGCCCCACCTTGGCCACCGCGCGGCGCAAGGGGGCGCCACTGGCGAGCACACGGTCCATTTGCTCCGGCAGACCCCCCAGAGGATCCGCGGCAGGTCTCTCGATGAGGTATTCCAGGGTGGTCTGGATCACACCGGGGGGCGGCGGGGGAATCAGATCTTCCAGAACCTTCTGGAGCCCCTGGTCGCCGGTGATCTGCGCCAGCGCAAAAAGCGGCAGCGAGGCTTCCCAGCCTCCCCGGACATCGCGCGCTAGCGACCGGGCTTTGGGAATCAGGTGCGACGGCAATTCCCGTTCTGGATCACCCTGGACGCAAATCCAGCCTGCGATCAACAACAGCACGGCCTCGCGTTCCCATCCCAGGATGCCGCTCTCGATCGCTGCCATCAGCTTCTCCGCAACCTCGCCACGTGCTTGCAACGCCACCACCACCACCGCGTTCAGCTCCTTCAAGAGCGGCAACACCCCGGGCAACACCCGTGCCTCAATGCGGCGCCCGCCTGCCACCATCGCGAACATCAAGGCCGGAACACCATCCTCGTCGGCGGCTGTCACCAGCGACTCGATTAACTGATGCAACTCCTCGTCGGTGGGGGGAAGGTGTCCGGCGAGCGCCCGCACTTCACCTTGCGTCAATCGCGTTGCGTGCAGGCGTTTGGTGAGTTCAGCGTCCATGACCGGATCTTAAGCCAATTCACCACCGCAGTCAGCCTGCGAATGCGACAGGCGTCTGGAGGCGCTGTTTCGAAGTGGGCAATCCCGTTGCAATTCTCAACCGCCTGCTGATCCTCTGGGGCGTTCCCCCACCCAGGGGGAGCGGGAGGTCAAATGCCCAGTTTCCTGAAGCGGTTGTTCACTTCCTTGAAATGGAAGTCCAGCGAGCAGATTTTCTCCAGCTCGCCCTTTTTGAAGTGGCTTGCGACATCCGGATTGGCCTGGAGCTGTTCGACAAAGTTGGCGTCGTCCCGGCCCGCGTGTTTCACCGCCCAGGTTTGCATGGCGGCGTCCTGCACCAGCTTGTAGGCCTCCTCACG
>JALOTU010000370.1 GCA_025457725.1 Verrucomicrobiota bacterium | reverse complement strand
GGGAACGCTGGCGGACCTGGGAGCCGACAAGGCAACAGCGACCCTGGAGCTCTATTCTCCCTTCGAGGAAACGGACATCGAGGTAGGCTCGGTGCAGGTGCCGGTCGAGACGGATCTGACCACCTATCGCGCCTTCATGCTGAGCCAGTCCCGGGTGTGGAAGCTGGGCCGGCTGGACTTCCTGGCGCCGGCTGAGCACATCCCCAGTCAGCTGATCCTCAACCAGCCCTTCCATTCGGATCGCATTCCCGTGGTGTTCGTGCATGGAACCTTCTCCAGCCCGGTCACCTGGGCGGAGATGGCCAACACGCTGACGGCCGATCCGCTGTTGCGCCAGCGCTATCAGATCTGGAGTTTCATCTACGGCAGCGGCAATCCGCTGCTGACTTCCGTCGCCGAGTTCCGCGCCGCATTGACCGCGGAAGTCAACAAGCTCGATCCTGAGGGGACCAATGCCGCGCTGCACCAGATCGTGGTCATCGGACACAGCCAGGGCGGGTTGTTGACCAAGGCGGCCGTGGTGGATACCGGGGACAGGATGTGGCGGGTGGTCAGCACCAACCGGTTCGAGGCGTTGAACGTGCCGGAGGAGGAACGCGAAAAGCTGCGCGCCATGTTCTTCCTGGATCGGCTCCCGTTCGTCACCCGGGTGGTGTTCATCGCCACCCCGCACCGCGGCAGTTATCAGTCGGGAAAACTCGTGCGCTGGCTGGGGCGGCTGCTCGTCTCGCTGCCGCAGACAGTGGTGGCCGGCGGAACGACCCTGGTGGAGCTCTCCCAGGGCTCCGACTCGGCGAAATTCTTCAAAGGCCGCATGCCCACCAGCCTCGACGGCATGTCGCCCAAGAACCCCGGCTTGTTGACCCTGGCGGAGATCCCGGTGTCGCCGGGGGTCGCCGCGCATTCGATCGTGGCCATCCGGGGCAAGGACATCCCGCCCGAGGGCGGGGATGGTGTGGTGAAGTATTCCAGCGCGCATGTGGATTATGTGGAGTCGGAGTTCATTGTGCGGAGCTTCCACACCTGCCTGGGCAAGCCCGCCGCGATCGAGGAGGTCCGGCGCATCCTCTACGAACATCTGGCCGAGGCGCAGTGACGGCACGCGGATGAACACCCAGCGCCACAGCCCGGCTCCTTTCGTCCACCACGGAGAACCCCCGACATGAGCCACCGTCAACCCTCAAGCCCCAAGCCGTCCCTGCTCTACGCCCTGGTCTTTCATCACTCCCCGGTTCGGCTGCTGGTGACCCTGGTGCTCTTGTTCATGTTCACGCCCTTCGTCGTGGATTTGCCCCAAGGCGGCCTGATTGAAGCCACGTTGCTGACCCTGGTGATGGTGTCCTCCGTGCTGGCGGTGGGGGGACGGCGCCGCTCCCTGATCATCGCGCTGGTGCTGGTGGTGCCCGCGCTCGCGGGGAAGTGGATCAACCATCTCGACCCGGGGCTGCTGCCGGCGTACTTTTTTCCGGCCAGCACGGTCCTGTTTTTCGGGTTCATCGTGGCGCAACTGTTGCAGTTCATCATCCGGGCAAGCCACGTCGATACCAATGTCCTCTGTGCCGGCGTCGCCGGCTTCCTCATGCTGGGACTGCTCTGGGTGCCGGTTTATGTGCTGGTGGCCGAAACGGTTCCGGGCTCTTTCGTCGTGTCGGATGCCTCCGACGTCAGTCACACGCTGGATGGATTCGACGCCTTCTATCTGAGTTTCGTCACACTGTGCACGGTCGGGTATGGGGATGTCCGGCCGGTGACCCACATCGCCCGGATGGTGGCGGTGCTGGAAGCCATCGCCGGGCTGTTCTACATGGCACTGCTGATCGCGCGCCTGGTTTCCGTCTATTCAACCACCAAACCCGGCCCTCCGGGGGGTGCTTCCGACGCAACCACGTCCTGACGACGCCGCATGAACCGGGCAAAGGAGCGCGCCATCCTCCGGGGGCGCAGGAATCTTCGACCCCCGAAAACGCCCGGCTCCCACGGCAACGGATGAACTTTGGATTTCCAAATCCGGCCGCCTGAAGCAAACTGCGGCCGTTCTGCAATGAAACCCGTTCCAAACCCTCTACAACCCGCCGGCCGCCCGCTTTGGATGCCCGCCCTGGCGCTGATCTGCCTGGGCGCGCTCCTCGGCTTCACGGGCTGCAAGATCGTAAAGACGACAGCGTCGGTGCCGGGGCGCACGGTTTCGGTTTTCTTCCCAGGCGGCAAATCCGAGCAACCCGATCCGGCGGATTTGCAGCAGAGCCTGATGCGATATTCCGACGCCTTCGCCACGCGAACGGTTGAGTCGGTGGATGAGCTTGTGGACGTGCCGGGATCTCCGCTGACCCAGGAGACTGCGCTCCGTTTCAAAATCAGCACCGTGGGCGGGATGATCTCCATTGCCACAGGCGACAACCCCTACGGCAACCTGCTGGACATGGTGTCGGTCACCGTCCTGACGCGGATGGTCCTCGAGAATTACTGGGTGCCGACCACCAACGGCGCGATCTTCGAGCCGTGGTTGAGACGCATGCAGGGGCTGGAGACCGACGTTTGGTCGATTGCCGACCAGATCCTATCCGTGGAACAGCAGGACGAGCTCCGCAAGACCATCCAGACGCATTACACCACCCTGACCGGTTTCAGCAATTTGTTCGTGGTGCATCCCCAGGACTTGCTGGTGCCCAGGGTCCTGGCGAAGAAGAAGAACACTCAATTGTCGGTGTTCAACCTCGCCGCTCTCGATCCCCTGGCCGGACTGGATCCCGCCGTCCGCGAGATCACCGAGACCCGGCTGTTTGCGGCGCGCGCCATGTACACCATTCAGCGGATGCCGTGGCTCGTGCGCTGGCAATCCCAGCTCATGGTGCTGGAAACGACGGATCAACCCAAGGTGGCCCAGGCGCTCAACGACGCCACCAGCCTGGGCACAAGCATCGACCGGGTGAGCCAGGCCGCGGAAACCATCAGCCAGACCGCTGCCGCGCTGCCGGCGCAGATCGCCGCGGAACGCCAGGCAATCGTCGCCGCCCTGGATGCCCAGGAGGGCAAGATCACCACCGTGCTCCAGTCAGGCACTGAGTTCTCCACCTCGCTGAACACCACCATCGGAACGTTCGATGCGTTGATGAAACGGTTTGGCGTGGGCGAACCCGACACCAACCCCCCGCCGGCCGGACCCCAGGGGCCGCCCTTCAACATCCTCGACTACGCCCAAACTGCCGAGCAGATCACGGGGATGGCCAAAGCGTTGAATGTGGCCATCGCCGAGCTGAACACCACTCTCGATTCCCCGGCTCTGGACCGGCTGTCCCACCAGGCCACGGCCGACGCGCACAGCGTGCTGAATCACGCCTTCCTTCTCGCTGCCGGCCTGGTGGTGCTCATCCTGGTGTGC
>JALOTU010000369.1 GCA_025457725.1 Verrucomicrobiota bacterium | reverse complement strand
GAAGGTATGGACCGGCAGGTTTTCGATCATTCCACCGCTTTCCGCGCCGCGAATTCGCGCGCACCAGCCATACTGCTTGAACGCCCGGTTGATGTTGATTCCCATCGCGTAGGCGGAATTGGACCAGGTGTACTTGCTGTGGTCGGCGCCCTCTGTGTCCTCCTCGAAGGCGAAATCCTCCACCGGATTGGTCTTTGCGCCGTAGGGCATCCGGGAAAGAAACCGGGGCATGGTCAGGCCCAGGCTTGGTGAGATCCCGTGGATTGCTCAATTCCTGCCAGGACTCCATTCCCATCAGTCCGGGGTCAGCCGCTGAAATGAACGGGGCGTGGGCCGCCGAGGCAATCTGGGCGATGCCGGTGAGCATTTCCACGTCCGGAGCCGAGTGATCAAATTGATAGTCTCCGATCAGGCAGCCGTACGGCTCGCCGCCGGGGGTGCCGAATTCGTTTTCGTAGAGTTTCTTGAACAGCGGGCTCTGGTCCCAGGCCGTTCCCTTGAATTTCTTGAGTGTTTTGCCCATCTCCTTCTTGGAGATGTTCATCACACGGATTTTCAGCATCTCGTCCGTTTCGGTGTTGTTGACGAGATGATGCAGGCCCCGCCAGGTGCCTTCGAGCGCCCTGAAGTCCTCGTGGTGCAAAATCAAATTCACCTGCTCGGAAAGCTTCTTGTCGATTTCGGCGATCATCGACTTGATGCTCCGGATCGCATCGTCCGAAATCAGGGCGGTGGAGGACAGCGCCTGTTCGGCCAGGGTCCTCACGGCGGTCTGCACGGCGGACTTGCGCTCCGCAGTGCGGGGTTTGAACTCCTTTTGCAGCAGCATCTCAAACTCGCTGGCTTCCTCGGTCGCGGGTGCTGCCTGTTTGGCTTCAAGATTTGGATCGGCCATATCGTTCTCCCTCTAGTCTGTCGTTTTCTGTGGTGCTGCCAGGATTACTCTCCAGCCTTGTCTTCCGGCTTGGGCGCCGCCGCCAGGGATTTCAGCAGGTCCGGATCGTTGATCAGTTTGGTGATCAAGTCTTCCGCGCCGCTTTTCCCGTCCATGTAGGTGAGCAGGTTGGACAGCTCGGTGCGCGCGGTGAGCAGCTTGTTCAGCGAATCGACCTTCCGGGCCACGGCCGCCGGCGAAAAATCATCCATGCTTTGAAAGGTCAGCTCGACGTTCATGTTCCCCTCCCCGGTCAGGGTGTTGGGGACCTGGAACGCCACCCGGGGCTTGGCGGCTTTGAGTCGATCGTCAAAGTTGTCGACATCAATCTCAAGAAACTCCCGGTCCGCCACCGGCGCGAGTGGGTCCGCCGGATTGCCGGACAGGTCGGCCATGACGCCCATCACGAAGGGCAGTTCGACTTTTTTCTGCGCCCCGTAGAGTTCCACCTCATACTCGATCTCCACGCGGGCCGGACGGTTGCGCTGGGTGAATTTCTGGCTGCTTGCCTTTGCCATAACCTGTCACTGCCTTTCTGTAGCTATCGAAGGAACATTCGTTCCCTCAAGGGTTTTTGTTGTGTTGTGACGCATCATTTTCCGAACCCGCATGATGTGTCAACATATAATTTGCCTTCACTTGCCTCATCAGCACCCATCCTTCCTTAGCCGCGAAACTCAACATCCCGAGCCGCGCGCCACCCTGCCTTGCCGACCACCCCTGAACACGCTCAACACCGGCGGCACACCCACGTCACTCGGCTGTCTCGCCGGTGATTGTCCGGACGGTATTCTCGGCTTCCGGACACAAATCCTTGATGATCTCAAGAAAGCCTTTGTCGCTCAGGCGCTGTGCCCGGCGCAGCACGCTGGGCACAGGGCTGGAGGGTTCGTGCCGCGCGTAGTAATCGCAGATCTTGTCCAACATGCGAACGACATCCTGGCGGGACTGGATTTCCCCCGAGATCGCCTTGGCTCCGCCGCTTCCTGAGGCCGCCACCCCCGCGGTCTCCGCAGGTGCGGCGGCATCCGATGCCGTGTCCGTCCCGGCATACGGCGCCAGGCATTTTTTGAGTTCTTTAAGCTCGGCTGTCAACGCATCGAGACTCGCGGCCCTGCCCGCCCCAACCGCCTCGGTCAGCACGCTGTCAATCTGGTTCACCAACTCCAGCAGCGTGTCGGTGGTCGCCGACAAAGCGGCCAGCTCCTCCGCGTTGGTGTCGCGGAAGGCGGCCTCGATCTGGTCCACCCCCGCCGCGCCTTCCCCGGCCTGGCCGGATTCCGCCCGCTCAAGGTCCGCCAGGCTGAACCGGCCCAATTGAACCGAGTTGGTCAGCGGGACCTCATGAAGACGCTCCAGGAACCGCATGGGGTCCCCATACGTCCCGCGGGGCATGGCCAGCGCGGCGATGGCGTTGACCCGTTGGGTGGGGTCATTGTCATCCTCCGGATCCAAACGCGGATGAACCGGTTCCCAGAAGTTTGCCAGCAGTTCCTTCAGCACGGTGAACCCCTCCTTCAGACCGGGAAGACCATCCACTTTCACCGCAGCCAGGCAAAGGGTCGTGACGATGCGAAGATCCTTGGAGCGTCCGAGCAGCTCCTGGCATTGCTTGTAGAGCTTCGCCCAGTCCGGGGGTTCAGCGCTGGAGAATTGAGTCTCCGGCTTGCCCTTCATGAGGACGTCCAGTTCCTGGAAGGCTGGATCGTAACTCAAGTCGTCCCCGCAGGGATTGTCGTCGGTAACCGGTTTGAGTAGGTCTGCCGCGCTAATCATGATCATTCCTTGGTGACTGCTGCTACAATCGTTGAGCAAACCCCCGGGGTTGTCGAGTGTGATTTGCCTCGCCCGGGGAATTTTATTCTGCTGACTTGTTGACGCGCATGACACCACCAACGCCCACGGCTTACGATGAGGTTCTCTACCCGGACTCGGTATTCTCCCAGACGCATCCGGGCCGCATGGGCGCCACGGCCCGCATCCTCGGCCTCAACGCGGCGCCAGTGGAGCGTTGCCGGGTGCTGGAACTGGGTTGCGGCGGAGGCAACAACCTGATCGCCCTGGCCCATGCTTTTCCGGGAAGCCGCTTCTTCGGCGTGGATCTCGCGAGTCGCCCGCTCGCGCAAGGCCGGATGTTGATCGACGAACTCGGCCTCGAGAACATCCGGTTGGAGCACCTGGATGTGTGCGCGTTCCCGGAAGACGCCGGTCGCTTTGACTACATCATCGCCCACGGGCTTTACTCCTGGGTGCCGGACGCTGTCAAGGAACGCATCCTGAGCCTGTGTCGCGCGCATCTGGAGCCGGAGGGAATCGCGTTCATCAGCTACAACGCCTACCCGGGCTGCCACCTGCGGGACATCGCGCGCGGCATCATGCACTACCACGTGCGGCGGCTGCCTGACCCCCGGGAAAAAATCAAACAGGGAAGAGCCCTGATCAAATTCCTCGGCGAGTCCATTCCTCAAAACAACCTCTGGCAGGGCATTCTTCAAGACCAGTCCAAACGCATCTCCCGATACAGCGACAACGGCCTGTTCCACGACGATTTGAGCCCCTGCCAAGCGTCATACTTTTACGAGTTTGCGGAGGCGGCGGAGCGGCAGGGATTGCAATTCCTGGCGGAGGCGGAATTGCAATTCCTGGCGGAGGCGGAGTTCCACACCATGAAACCACTCGGGTTCGCCGACCCGGTGATGGACCTCCTGGCGCGACTCGAACAGTCCAACATCCTGCAAAAGGAGCAGTACCTGGATTTCCTGCACGGTCGCGGCTTTCGCCAGACGCTGCTCTGCCACCAATCGGCTTCACTGAGCCGGGAGATCGACCCAAAACGCGCCTTCGATCTGCACATCGCGGCTGACACTACCCGAACGGGGTCGGACAACACCACGGGGGACTTCGAGTCCACCTGGGGCACCGTCATCGGGACAAGCCACCCGGTCGCCAAAGCGGCCTTGACCCATCTGGGCGGCATCTGGCCCCGATCGATTCACTTTTCAGAATTGCT
The DNA here is from genome assembly GCA_025457725.1 of Verrucomicrobiota bacterium. Taxonomy (GTDB): domain Bacteria; phylum Verrucomicrobiota; class Verrucomicrobiia; order Limisphaerales; family DSYF01; genus JALOTU01. The sequence goes on along the minus strand of JALOTU010000369.1, from coordinate 351 downwards.
GGAGCAGGCGCTGGAAGCGGCGAAGGGTTCGTCGCCGGGTGACACCGGGAGCCTGGAGGAAAACCAGCGGGATCTGGGTGAGTTTGTGATCCGTTGTTACGAGCTCGGCTTTGTTGAATTGCACCTGCACCCCTGCCCCTTTGTCATCGAGGTTTCACCGCGCCCGACCGCCAGCCCGCTCGCCCGTGTCCAACTCCGCCATGGCGACACGGTTTCCAACCTGCGCCACCGACCGATCCGGTTGCTGGACCACATCGGCCAGCACCTGGTGCAACTGCTCGACGGAACGCGCGATCGTGAGAGTCTGCGGGCGGAATTGGAACAAGCGGTGAGAAACGGGCAGTTTGCCGT